>JAUWHL010000113.1 GCA_030605895.1 Promethearchaeota archaeon
GGTTGTACTTATAAATGTGACTTTTGTGTTTCTAATCTTAGAAAGAAATTCTTAATTAGAGAAATTGATGATATCAAAAAAGATTTAGACACCGCTAAACGTATTTATGGAACTAAAGTGCAACGTATCTTTTTTTTGGACGGAAACGCAATGGTAGCGCCCACAGAAAAGCTTATTGAATTGATTGAATACTCAATGAAGATTTTTCCATATTTAGAGAGATGTGGAGTTTATGCTCATGCCAAGGATATTTTAAAAAAATCTGATATACAATTAAAAGAATTATCTGAAGCAGGACTTAAGTTAGCATATGTTGGATTTGAATCAGGGTATGACGTTTTACTTAAAATGGTGAATAAACACGCAACAAAACAGGATTATATAGAAGCTTCTAAAAAATTAATGGATGCCGATATAACTTTATCAGCAACTTTTATAAATGGGCTTGGTGGTGCAAATAATCCTGAAATATCCGAAAAACACGCTTTAGAATCAGCGGATTTAGTTAATAGAATCTGTCCGAAAGATGATAGGATTTGGTATATTGCTTTTCTTACACTAATGGTACCTTCAGGAACGGAAATTTTTAAAAGATTAACAAACGGGGAATTTAATCAAATGGATTCTTTAGAAATTTTACAAGAATTAAAGATATTCATTAAAAATATTAAATTCCAGAATAAAACTGCAAATTCTGTATTCCGAAGTAATCATGCATCAAATTACTTACCAATTAAAGGAGTTTTGGATAGAGATAAACAAAAAATAATTGATATTCTTAATTATGGGATTACACATACTAATATTCTGAGACCAGAATTTTATAGAGGTTTATGATTTCTATAGAGATTTAAAGTTAAGAAAAAATTAATTTTTAAAAGCGAGACTTCTTGAAAACAATTTCTTGAGTTCTAGGGATATAGTCTTGAATAGGGCTTTTTGGTTGCTTTTGTATTAGATTAATGAATTCAATTAATTGTTCTTGGTCCATAGCCATTCTTTTAGAAAGAGAAGAAATCGAAAGTTTATCAAAATCTTTTGAACATTGAAACAATCTATTACTTATTAAATTTTGATAAGTTAATGAGATTAACCTCTTTAAATTCGGGAAATTTTCAGTTTTAATATCTCTTACAAACTCAAAAATTTTATCAGAAGCATCATAATAATTTAAAACCCTATAGCAACACAGAATTTCATACATTTTCTTTATAAATTTAAAATACTTTGTAATATTTATACTAATATCTTGTAGATTATATTTATTAAGATTTTGGTCTACATCATTCTTTAACATAGCCAATAATTTTGTAAAAGCTTCTAGATTAGCTTCATTAAGCTTTTCTTTTAAAAGATTGTTGAATCGTCGTTCGTAAATCATTCTATGATTCAATAATTCATCTCTTACTTGTTTACTTATATCATAAAAATCAAGAATTTCTTTCTTAATATTAAAAGATCCTTTATGTTCTTCTATTAAAACTAATGCTGATCTTACCTTTTCTAAAGCAGAATTATAATCTCCATCCTTTATTTTCTTTAGAATGATAGATTTATAATAATTTAATTCTTCGATAAGATCCTTTTTGTTTTTAAAACATTCAAGATTGTAATTGAAACTCATATGCTTTCTACTAAAATATCGATTAAATATATTCTTTTTACACTAACTAGTATAGATCCAAAATATATTAATAAATATTGAGTAAAAATCATGAGTATGACAAAAATAACTCTTATAGTGGGTTCACCTAGAAAGAGTAAAATTTTACTCAATATTGATGAGAATGATGAATTAGGAGGACTAATTGCAAAAGATCTAGGCAAAAGAGTTGCTGAATTACTTCTTAAATTTATAAAATAGTTGTTAAATAAAAAAAATTGAAATTTTAATTACGGGCTCCACATAAGGGACATACCTCTGTATCCCCTATCGGATTGCCGCAGTCTTTACAGCGCCTTATACTATCTACAATATCTTCTTCATCTTTATCGATTTTATCCTCTAGTTCTTCAATTTTTCCTTTTGAAAAGATTGAGCCCTTAATATCACCTGGCCAAACAATGTTGATAATAATACCAGAGATTACGATAATAACACAAATAACAATGAATATGGTTAAGTCGTCACCGAAATTTTGTTGTAGAAATATGAAAACTACTGTAATCCAATCTACCATAAACTGTCCGATGGGAGTTACGATTGGTTTTAAGAAGTTCATGATGTAACCAATAATATCTGCTATAAATTGTATAGTTTCATTTGTTTGAAATATTATTTTTTATCACCCTTTTTATGCTTTCATTCGATCTTCTCGAATTTTTTCTCTATTAATTGAAAAATCAATTATATCGTACACTTTTAAAACGAGAGTAAGAAAATATACACCCATATACACAAGAATCATCTGTGAAATATTCAATGTAAAATATCCGAAATCTGCTATAACAAATGTAATATCAGATGCTCCAGAGAATTTATAGCTCCATAGGTATAGACAATTTACAAGGACCTGAATCAAGGCAAACACACCTCTTCGGATCGATTGTTTTGGAGAGGAGTATGTGAAAAATGCGCATCCGCTAATAATTAATCCAAATGCAGTTAGCCAAAATATAACACTCACATAATCTTGTTGTTCAAAATCTAGTGGGAGACCTTGAACTACCATAGTACGAACCCAAGAAAATAGAAGCATTGGAATAACAATAGTAGTTACAACATAAATCGCAGCAAAAATAAATCCTTTTACCATATTTTTAACAGCACCCATATAATACACCTCCTATTATGGAATTCCTCCTACTGGTAAATCAAGTATTCCAATTGTTATTGAATGTAACCCTATTGAATAATCTAAATTGATAATTAAATTAGCATAAAATTCAATTGCAGGCGGTCCTCTGTACCAATCTACCTCCGTGGTAACATTTGGAAAAACTCCTATATCAAAATTACTCAAATCTCCTGTAAAGGAAAAAGTCCCTTTTGTTCCTTTAGGAATTGTCCCAAAATATTCGGATTTCGTAAAAATTTGTAACTGTCTTGTTGTATTCACTCCTGGTGTAGGATAGTCTACATGACTATAATTTATTTCAAGATTTATAGTAAGGTTAAGATTTTCTAAATCAAAGTAGCCAGCATTGGTGAGATTGAAAGGTAAAGTAAAATTAAAGGCTTCAATTACAAATGTAGTATTATTTATTTGAAGATCAAAATCTGCATTAGCAGTATCTACTTCAATAGTATCAGGAGTTGTAAGGATTAAGGCTGCTGATAATCCACCAAGTATAGATACAAGAGTAATGGATATTGTCAGTAAAAAAATAAAAATTCGAAATATTATTCGAAAAACTCGAGATGGCCTCATAAGACAAAATGTTTGTTATAGTTATTAATTTCTATTTTATTTTAATAAATTAAATTAACTTTTATTAGAGTTATTATACTTATAAATTTTATATTTATATTCTTTAACAATTTAAATTCATATAAATCGATATACTATAGGGAAATTTACGGTTTTAGACAAATAGGTAAAAAGAAAATTTCTGCAAATTTTAGGTAATTTTCTATCTTTTGAACTTCAAGTAGCAATTATATTATAGAGATATATTTTAATTAAATAATTAGATTATATAGGTTAATTAATTATAATTTTATAAAAAAATCTAAAAAAAAATGAATCAATTATGACAGAAGAAAAATATGAACCAATTCTGATAGATTTAGAAAAGATTCACGCACATTCAGTAGAGCATGAAGAAGTAGCTAAGAAAATGAATACATCCATAGAGACGGGTTTAGCTGAAAATGAGGCTCAAAAAAGAATTGAAGAATACGGAAAAAATGAATTGATCAAGGAAAAAGGAAAAACAGCTTTGCAAATTTTCCTCAGCCAATTCAAGGATTTTCTAATATATCTTTTATTATTTGCTATTGCAATATCAGTTATTATTGGATTATATGAATCATCTAGACCTGGAGCTGAAGCTTGGTCCACGGAATATACTGATGCTGTAGTAATTGCGATAATTTTAATTGTAAATGCGATATTAGGATTTTATCAAGAATATCAAGCAGAAAAATCTTTAGAAAGTTTAAAAAAGTTAGCTCCTCATTTTGCAAAGGTTAGAAGAGGAGGGAGAGTAACAGAAATAGCAGTTGAAGAGGTTGTTCCTGGAGATATAGTGTTAATAGAAGAAGGTGATAAATTTCCAGCAGATATTCGGTTATATAAAGGATTTTCACTCTATGTCGATGAGGCGATTCTAACAGGTGAATCAAAACCTGTTAAAAAACAACTGAAACCAGTTGATGAAAAAATGATTCTGGCAGATAGAACTAACCTTGGATATATGAATACTATTATTACAAGAGGGAATGGAGAAGGAATCGTAATTGGAACAGGAATGAAAACTGAAATTGGAAAAATAGCAGAGAGTTTACAAGAAGAAGCCATAGAGCTCAGTCCGTTTCAAAAGGAGGTAAACAGATTCGGAAAACTTCTTGGAATAGCCATTTTGATAATCTGTGCTGCTGTTTTTTTTATTGAATTAATATTATTGTTAGTTACAGAATTTGTCTTCGATGAACTTATTGAAGCATTTGAAATATCAATAAGTTTAGCTGTATCCGCCGTCCCAGAGGGGCTTATTGTTGTTATTACGGTTGTTATGAGCATAGGAATGAGAAAGATGGCAGATAGAAATGCTCTAGTAAGAAAATTGACTGCCGTAGAAACTCTAGGAAGGGTAAGTGTTATTTGTTCAGATAAGACAGGTACCTTGACTAAAAATGAAATGACTGTTGTAAAAGTATTTGTGGGAGGTGTGGAATATAATGTTGAAGGTGTTGGATATGCTATTGAGGGTAAAATTATTAATGAAAAAGGAAAAGTAATCGAAATAGGTGAAAACATTAAAAAATACTTAGAAGTATGCATGTTTTGCAATAATTCAAATGTATCACTAAAAAATGATGGAACGAATGATACTGATGTCGTTGGAGACCCAACAGAAATTTCTATGAAAGTTTTAGCAATGAAAATGGAACTTGACACTCAAGCAGAAAAAGTTGATGAAATTCCTTTTAGTTCTGATAGAAAAATGATGTCAGTTGTAGTTAGAATTGATGGTAAACTATATTCTCTAATAAAGGGGGCACCAGACATTTTATTAAAAAATGCAAGTTATGGTATTTATAATGGAACTGTTAAACCCATCAGTGAGGTCAAAGATATGCTAGTTAATAAGAATGAAGAATTTGCTAAAAGTGCTTTACGGGTTTTAGGGATTGCCTATAAAACCCTTAATGAGGGATACAAGGAAGAAGAAATAGAACAGGATTATACCTATCTTGGTTTGGCAGGAATAATTGATCCCGCGAGGGATGAAGTAAAAGATGCGATAGAAGAAGCTAGAATGGCTGGAATTAGAACAATAATGATAACAGGAGATCATAAAATTACGGCAATTGCAATTGCTCATGAAATTGGTTTAACTGAATCTAATGAAGCAATAACGGGAGCAGATTTAGAGGAAATGAACGATGATGTACTTCGCGAGAGGGTTAAAACAGTAGATATTTTTGCGAGAGTTTCCTCCGAGCATAAGTTAAGAATATTAAGAAGATTAAAAGAATTAGATTTAGTTGTAAGCATGACCGGAGACGGGGTTAACGATGCACCAGCAGTTAAAGGTGCTCATGTTGGTGTTGCGATGGGAATGAAAGGAACTGAAGTAACTCAAGAAGCATCAGATGTGGTTCTAATAGATGATAATTATGCTACTATTGTAAATGCTATAGAAGAAGGCAGAGGAATATTTGAAACGACAAAAGGTTTCTTTCGATATATGCTAAGTACTAATTTTGATGAGATTTTTTTAATTCTTACAGCGTATATTGTAATGAAATTAGTACCTAATATCTTTCTTGCTCTTCCGATTATCCCAATACAAATACTTTGGTTAAACATAGCCACTGACGGAGTACCTGCTATGGTTCTGGGTCTTACACCAACTGATCCAGACGTGATGAAGGATAAACCCCGGAAAGGATTTACATTACTTCCAGAAATTAAAGGTCCAGTACTACTTCTTGGTATTTATACATCTATCACAGATATTTTACTCTATGTACTTCTTTGGACTGTTTTACTTCCAGCTTGGGTAGACGCTGGAATAGATCCACGTTTAACAGCAATTGATAGCGCATATGCCATATCCTTAGCACAAAGCATATTATTTACTAATTTAGTCATATGTGAATTATTATTTGTTTTTACATGCACTTCCAACATTAAACCGTTCTATTTATTTCCAAATAAGCATTTATTCTGGGCAACAGGACTTTCTCTAGCACTTCAATTCTTGATTCTCTTTACTCCAATAGCTATCGCTTTTCATGTTGTACCTTTAATCCATCCGTATTACTGGTTAACACTCTTCATTGCTGCATTTAGTGTCTCTGTTGTAGATGAACTTAGAAAATACCGTATTCGAAAAAAGAGAGGAATGACGCTGCTGAAAAGATCTTAATAACTTTTTATTTTATTTATATTACTAAATTACTTTTTTGTCTTTTTTTTATACAGAATAAAATATCTTTATTTGAACAATTGCTTCAATTCTTTTTAATTAATTTTAAATCTTTTTTATAATTTAATT
>JAUWHL010000332.1 GCA_030605895.1 Promethearchaeota archaeon
GTTTAAATTCTATTTATTTTTAATGAGTATTTCTTTATTTTTTTTAACTTTTTCTATTTAATAAAATATAAATTCAAGAAGTCTATTATGGAAATGTGAAATTGGTAATATGCTAAATACTAATGTAAATAGATAAATAGAAAGAAAAATGAGCTTTGATTCAGAATTTAATAAAGATAATCGTATTGAAAATATTCTTGTTGATGAAAAAGCTTATAACGCATTAATTCACTTATTAGGAAAAAAAACAGGGCTCAATTTTGAATACTATAATAAATCATTTATAGAAAAGCGTATTAAATCAAGAATGATAAGGGTCCCTTGCAAAACTCTTCATCAATATTACGATTATATCTCATCAAACGGAGCAGAAGTTAAAAAATTCATAGAAGGTTTTACTGTCAATTACACTTTCTTTTTCCGAGATTTTGATGTTTTCGAAACCATTCAAGATTTATTTATTCAAGGTTTAAACGTAAGTAGAAAGGATATAAAGAGTAATATTAAACCAGCTCCTACTAAGTTAGCAAAATTTCGCACGAAATCAAATGCTGTTAAGAATTTCCATAAAAATCGATTTTTAAGTGAAAAACCTGCGAAATATTATGTAGATATATTTGTATTTCTCAACCAGCTCTCATATTATAAAAAAATGAAACGAGCGAAAAGTGCTGATAATTGTATTAACATATGGTCATGTCCTTGTGCAACTGGAGAAGAGCCATATTCATTAGCTATGATTTTAGATAATCTTGAGACTCAAGTTCCAAGATTTCCAAAATATAGAATAGTAGCATCTGATATTGCTCACGAAGCAATTGAAAAAGCAAAAATTGGGATTTATACAGATGATTCAATGAAAGAAATTTCAGATTATTATGAAAATAAGTACTTTTCAAAACAAAAAACCCATTTTGGACACAATAATGTAATAAAAGAAAAAATTAAAAAAAAAAATAGAATTTCTGGAAGAGGATATTACCAAGGGTCATAATTTACCCTATAAGTATGATATAATCTTCTGTAGGTATCTTTTGATTTACTTCAATCGAGAAAATCGACATAAGTTTCTGAAAATTATTGTAAATCGATTAAATGAAAATGGAATTTTAATTTTAGGAAAAACTGAAACTTTATTTGACTCATGGGGTAGTTTACAATTAGTAGATTCGAGAAATCGAATCTATATCAAATCTCATTCTAAATTATTTCAAAAATGATTTTCTTTAAAATATGAATGGAATAAGAGCCTTGCGATTACGTGGATAATCTGGAAAAATCTTTATGTACCATAAATGATTAGAACGTGCTCTTGGTGCAAGATTTGCAAATACCAATTCTTCAATATCTTTTTAACTTTTCAACCTTTTAAATAAACAATATGAGTAGAGAGAATCAATTGAAAAAATTGCTTGTAAATGGTGGTTCATTACGAGGAATTATTTTTGATTTTGATGGAACCATACTTGATATACGAGAAATACTCGAAAAATCGATTGAAGAAGTTTTGGTAGAAAAAAATATCAAGGTTGATATGGAAACCACTATCCAAGAAATTGGAGCACTATTAGAAACGATTCAAGGATATCCCTTACCTAAAGTGTTACTTGAATCATATGAAATATTTAAGTATATCACTGCTTTTAAGGATTTAACTTACTTCAAAAAATTAAGAATAACTATAAAAATATTTGGGAAATATCTTGAATATGCAAAAGAGGCTTCTTTTTTCCCAGATTTCAAACCCTTATTAGAAAAACTTGCTAAATCTTACGATATTTTTATTGTTTCTCACAATAAGACAAAAACGATAATGGATCATTTAGAAAAAGAAGATGTTGAGAAGTTTTTTAAAGGTGTTTATGGAAGTGATCTCATTCCAGTTCAAAAACCAGATCCGATGGCACTTCAACCAGCTATAGAAAACTATGAAAAACGTCGCAGAGATGAGTTTTTAATGATAGGTGATATGCCTTCAGATATAACTGCAGGCAGAGAAGCGGGATTTTGGACTATCGGCGTAGCAAGTGGAGTGAGTAAAAAGGAAATACTATCAGAATATAATCCCGATTTATTAATTGAATCTTTAAACGAGTTGCTATTCATATTAGATAATTAATTCCCTCTCTTAATTATACTCTGAAACTATGAAATGCTCTTTTATTTCATATTTTGTAGTCTAAATTAAAAAGAATAATCATCAAGAGCCAAATCTGAAATTCCTGGATATAATCTCTTTGTTTTGAAATGAGTTTTATTTTCCACTTTTACTATATCAATTAAAAGAAGGAAAAAAAAGTCATAAAATCAAAAATTTTGTAACCTTTTATTTAACTCATTACTCTATTTTTATTTCTATAATTAATTTGGATAAAATTTAGAGGACGTGTGCTCTATTTAATCATACTTAATAGATTCGGAATCAAATCGATATATTTTTATATAAAAGATCCTTTAAGTAAAGATATAAGCTTTACCGAAAAATTAGATTTTATTAAAATTTAAGCCCTTTTTTAATAATAAAAGTTTTTAGATAATTCGAATTATTATTTATACCGGATTTATAGCTAGAAAAAGGTAATTATTATGCAACTCGAAAAATCAGGGAAAAAAGGATATGAAATTGCTAAAGAAATAGAGCAAAGTAAATCAACTGAAGATAAAATGCAAGAAGAACTAAAATATGAAAAGCGTCATCAAGATTGGACATATAAATTAATGAAGTTCAATCCAATTGATCCTTTAAATGAATTATATCGATATATTATAAAAAGACTGGAGTTAAAAAAGATTGAAGGCCGACTCCAGTGGTGGGGAGCTTATATTTATATAAAGTTTTTTGCTCGAACACTCTGGAACTTCAAAGCGGTATATCCAAAGGGGAATATGTTTCCTGAATGGGGTCCAGGTATTCTCGTAGGTTCGCATGAAAGCCATTTAGACCCATTTTTTTACGGAGCCGCCTGTCACCGGCGTATTAGATACATGAGCAAATTGGATAATTTCAAGACACCTCTAGTGAAAACTCTCTTTAACAATCTTGGAGCCTTTAAAATTGATCGTGAAAATCCGGAACGTGGGTGGGAAAAAGCAAAAGAAATTATCCGAGGTGGAGAATGGGTTGGGGTTTTCCCAGAAGGAACGCGGTCTAAAGACGGAACCCTAGGGGAATTTAAAAGTGGCGCAGTTAGATTAGCGATTGAAATGCAAGTACCCATAGTCCCTATGGCTGTTGTTGGGTCTAAAAATGCGTTACCAAAGGGAAATCTAGTTATGAAACCGACTCAAGTAATTGTCCGCGTTGGTGATCCAATTTATTATAATGATTATGATTTTGACTCAATTTCATATGAAGACATTAGAAGGCTAACGGATGAATTGAGGAATATTATCTGGGAATTACGAGAAAATCTTTATGGAAAGGAAGACACAGAAGAATTATCTATTGGGGCTCCAGAAGAAGTTGAAATGAAACCTAAATTTAACTTCATGACTTATCTGAAAGACCAAGCGAAAGGAGTTATAAAGCTTATTGATGACACATGGTATTCCATTTTAAGGAGTTTAGAAGAATTTGGAGTTCGTGAGCAGTTTCAGAGGCCCATGCAATGTTTCTCAGGAGATCTTGTTTGTAATTTGTCTGATCTCATGATGCCATATAAAGTAATTGACTTCGAGAAATATATCCCAGCAGAAGGTGCTGCTCTTATATGTCCAAGTCATAATTCTGAATGGGATGTAGGCATACTAGCAGCAAGCATAATTCATCACCCCCCAAGACGGGTAGCATATCAAATGGCAAAACAATCCTTATTTAAAATTCCAATTGTGAATGCTTGGGTTCGGAATCACCATGCTTTTCCATTAAAAAGAGGAGAACATGATGTTGATGCCTTTAAT
>JAUWHL010000263.1 GCA_030605895.1 Promethearchaeota archaeon
ATATATTAGAGTAAATTTTTTAACATTGAATGTGCCAGAAATACAACAAATAGGAAAATCAATTCTAGTGAGCCCAAATTTGGGACGTCCATCAATTTTAAGCATAGATCGTAAATTGAAGAAGAAAGACATTCAAACTGATTTACTTTTTATCAGTGATATTGCTGATTTAGATATTTTTAGTAAAGCGATCGACCAGAAGATATCCTTAATTCCTTTATATGACTATAAATGGTCGTATAAACTAATATTTAAAAAAGAAAAGAAGGGTTTATTCTCAAAATGGAGAGAGAAAAGATTTAGAAAAAAAAGAAAGAAGTTTCTTGAAGATAAAATAAAATTTATTGATGATCAAGATCTTAGTTTTGAGGGATTGAAAACCTTAAAATCTCGACTCCATAGAGGAGAACCAATTTTAGCTAAAGTACTTAACGTTGAAAGTTCTTCTATAAGTCAAATCCATAATATCACCTACTTAAATGGTCTGAACCCTCAGGAATTTTTAATAAAAAATCAAGTATTTGGAGATATGGATAATTTTTATAAGGTAGATATTAAATTTACTCTAAGTAAAAGAGTCCTTAACTTCCTGAAGGAACGGAATTTTATTATGTTCGATATTTATTGCGATGATGATCGGATAAATTATCACTCAATCGTGGTTTCTAAACAAAAATGGGAAGACTTTTCATTTGTTCACGCTACTGATTTACATTTAGCGGAGAGAAATGACAGACTTTATGGAATTATAAAAAAATGGACAAAATCTTCTGTTAAAGGTGGAGTTGAAGACTTTTTTAAGACGGTTACTAAAAAGTTGAAACTTAAGAAAAAACATAAGGACAAGAAAGAGGAAATACTTTCTGATATTAAAATACCGTTAAGAAAGCGTTTAATTAATCCAAATAATCAATTTAGACAGTTCATAAAATTGATGAATCGAAAAGTATTTAGAAATGATCTAGATTTCATAGTATTGACCGGAGACTTAGTTGATTATACAATATTGAGTAGATTATCAAAGAAGGTGCGCAAAGTAAAAGACACATTTTTATTCAAATATGAAGAAAGCAATTGGCAGGTTTTTAAAAACTGTACCCTAAATTTACCACCTGATGAAACCTACAAAGGGGTTATTAGGGGTGAAGAATTAAATTGTCCAATTTTTACGACTTTAGGGAATCATGATTATCGTCCTTTTCACTATGATTTAACTTGGGGAGAGATGTATAAAAAGATCGGTTTAAATGCTTCAGAAGCTATAGCATTAAATGAATTGTTTTCTGCCTCACCAATTTCTGCTTTGACAAAAACTTCCGCAGCATTAAAAGGGTATTTATTAGAAATTAATTCATTTTATGATTTTTATGTAAAACTTGGGAATAATTTATTTGTAATTATGAATACAGGCTCAGATTCCTTCAAAAATTTGAGAGATTTATTAACTGGGCATCCATCCGTTACGGGTGTTTCATATAAACAGATAAAATATTTGGAAAACCTACTAAACAATGTAATCCAAGAAAAAATGAATACTTTTCTATTCTTACATGGTCCTCCATTAAATACAGGGGGTAAATCACTTAAAATTAATATATTTGAAAAAAAAGGGAAACGTTTTGTTAAAAAAAAGATAAGTGAGTTTAAAGAATCACTAGTTAGATCACTAGGAAAGCCAATATCTTCAGCTCGTATTGATGGTGTATTTAATATGAAATACGGATGTGTCTCTTCAAATTGGGAAAAACTCGTTGAATTTTGTAAGGATTGTTGTGTCTTGACTTTAGCGGGCCATACTCACGATTCTATGGAATTTAGATTAGAAGATACCGAGGAAAAAACGAGTGTTTACGATGCACCGCCATTTAAATTGAGAAAAATTGAAAATCCCGCGGCTATATATTATGATGAATATTCTGAGATATATACTAATCCAAAAGATATACAGGATAATGGACCTTTTGTCGTTCAAACTCCCGCATTGGGTTTAGGCAGATACGGACATCCTGAAACTGCTGGTGGTTATAGAGAAATATTAATTAAAAATGGAAAGCTAGCTTCCTTTAAAGTAAAATATATACATAGATAGAGTAAATCTAAATAATACAAAAATTATCTAATTGTTAAAGTGTTAGCATTGTATCTTAAGAATATTTCTCAGCTTCTTTTAAATGATGTAGAAAAAAATCAACTGATTTTAAGAGAAATTGGACTCCAAGCTCTTGAAAAAGCAATTTATGCTGTAAAACCTAAAAATTTAATGGAAAATTCAATTTATATCAAAAACAATAAATTATTTATTGAAAATGATGAGTATGATCTACAAAAATTTAAAAAGATTTATATCATTGGAGGCGGTAAGGCAACTGCTGAAATGGTATTCACACTAGAAAAAATTTTGATAAGTTCGAAGGATATCGATTATGAAGGCATTATTAACATACCAGAAAATTTAGAAAAACAAGAACTTATTAAAAAAAGTAGAATTTCCATTAACCTTGCTTCTCATCCTATTCCAAATGAGAGTGGAGTTAAGGGAACTAAATCTATGATGGAAATTGTAGAGAAATCGACTGAAAATGATCTTATATTTTGTTTAATTTCTGGAGGTGGTTCTGCTTTACTTCCATTGCCAAAACAGGGTATAAAACTTGAAGATTTACAAAAAGTTAACTCATTACTCTTATCTTCTGGAGCTTCAATTCATGAGATTAACATTATTAGAAAACATTTATCAGATTTTAAAGGAGGTAATCTAGTAAAGAAATTATATAATTCAAGTGGAGCCACCTTGATATCTTTGATCATCTCAGATGTTGTTGGAGATAATTTGGATTCGATTGCTTCTGGCCCTACAGTACCTGATAAAAGTAGATTTGAGGATGTTCTTGAAATACTTAAGAAATATAATCTCTTGGGAAAAATCCCTAGTTCAGTTAAAGAACATTTAGAAATGGGATTAACAGATAAATCCTTAGAAAATCCAAAACCCAATGATGAATGTTTTACTAATATTCATAATTATTTAATTGGAAGTGTTAACTCTGCTGTTCAAGAAATTAAATCTTTCTTAGATGAAAAAGGATTTGAAGTTAATTACTTTTCTAATAATATAATTGGCGAAGCTAGGGAATTTGGAACATCTATTTATAGTTTAATATCCCAAAATGTAGAAGAGCTGTTAGATCAAAATAAAAGTGAAAAAATTGCTTTAATCGGAACTGGCGAGTTGACTGTTACAATTAAAGGAAATGGTGTTGGTGGAAGGAACCAAGAAATGCTTTTAGGCTTCCTAAATTATGTAAAAGTTAAAAAAATCAATTATAATTTTTTAATCATTGGTGCTAACCTTGATGGGATTGAAGGAAACAGTAAAGCAATGGGAGCTATAGTTGATAATTATGTTTTGGAACAGATGATTTCTAAAAATATTGATTCGGAGGAGTTTTTAGAAAATAATGATTCAAATAGTTTTTTCAAGAAATTAAGTGTTGATCTAATAACTGGTCCTACTGGATGTAATGTTAATGATTTAATCTTAATTCTCCTATCAAGAGAATATTAATTAAAAGGACTCTTAATAAATGTGATGAAAATGAGTAATGTAATTATTTGTCCTGTTTGTGGTTTCAGCTTTCACTTAGATATGAGAAAAAGAACTTCTAAGATTAAATGTCCAATGTGTGGTCATGAATTTAGTGATCCTAACATATTACCCTTTCCTCCAAAAGAACATGACAAGAAATTTGTGTAAAATGGGATAAAACTTCATTTGTGTTACACACAACTCTTTTACCTTATATCGATACTTTTTTAAAGTTTGTGAATGAATTTATTTTATCGATTAATTTATATTAATTGGTAAATA
>JAUWHL010000284.1 GCA_030605895.1 Promethearchaeota archaeon
GTATATCCCTTTTTTTGCTCTGTGAATAGCTTCTCTATCAATATCTGAAGCAATAATTCTAAATAGTGGAAATTTAGGAATTTGATTTTTGAGATTATCTAAAATCATTGCAATGGAATAAGGTTCTTCACCATTAGCACATGGACATGACCATATATTAATATGTCTTTCAGATTCTGAAGGATTCCATATTTTTCTGTATAATGAAGTTTTGTATAAGATTTGATTAATTGAATCTTTTCTAAATTTTTTTTGATTCTTATATCTATTTTGAGAATTCATAGAATTTTTTTTCGTTCTTACTCTATATTGTCTTTCTGGATTAGGAGTTAAATCACTTACAATATCTCCATTTTTCAGATATAAAGAAGATAAAAATATCTTTTCAAATTTCTTAAAAACTTCCCAATTTCTAAAAAAAACAGAATAATTAATATTAAAACAATCGAAAAATTTTTTGGTTTCTGAAGCGTTTTCTAACAGATAATTATAATAAGATTCAAGAGTGCCGCAATTAACACGAATCATTCTTGATTTGATTCTTTTTTCAATAAATTTCCTTCGATAATAATCCAAATTCAATCCAGTAGCATTCATTAAAAAGTGAATTAGAGGATCATAATAATCCAAATCAAATTTAATTTCGTCAATACGTATCACTTCTAAACACTTTATTTTTCTAATAATTTTTCAATTTCAGCAAAACGCTGCTGAATATGATCAATTGAATAAGTTATATGCATCTGTATTTCTTTTATCTCAGAAAAAATCTTTTTAATATGAGATTTCACAGATTTTGATAATTTTAAAGCTCCTTCTGATATTTCTGATTCTATACTTTGGTTTAATGAAAAAGTTTTTCTATAAGTAGGTGGTGTTTGAGTTTCAATTATATACCGGGATTGTCCAGGAAAATTCAGATCTGCTTTATTTTTTTTAATTTCATTGAAAATCACATGAAATTCAGGTGGTTCAATTCCTTGTTTAATAACTTCATATCTAAAATTATAAAATTTCTTTTTTGTTTTGAGTTTTCCAGCAAAATTGGCCGCCATGTAGCGGTGAAATAAACGAGAATGACTCCCTGACCAGATCCAAATGAGTTTTAACTCTTTGTCTACAATTAAATATACACCATTGGGATCAAACATTTTCTCTGGTCGAAGTTTAAGTTTTTCACCTTGCACTTCATAAATATAGTCGTAATAACTGCTTTTTAACATTGTATTTCCGTATCTTTTAATTTTTGATATTTTATAAAGACTTATGTTTAATTTGGATATTCTTGTTTAACTTTTGAAATTTTTAAAAAAAAAAAAAAGCTATTAGCTGTAAAACCGTAAAAGTGCATCCAATAATTCTTGTAATGTTTCTAAGCTAGGTATGAATAAGAATGTTCCAGTGATTTTAATATCTGTGATTATAACACTTGTAGTGATTACCAGTGAAAGTTTCTTAAGTAAGCCAATTTCTTCTTTTAGAATCTTAAACAACTGCGCTCCAGTATCGACTGATACATCTGGGGGCTCAGTCATTAACCGTAGACCTAATAAATCTCCTATAGCGCTTACATAATGACTTCCAAGTATATGGCCTAGTTCTGAAATGGCACTGTGATAAAGTTCAGGAAAATCGGATGCTTTATTAATTTTCTTTCTAAGGTCAATTTGTTTCTTGTCATTATCATCTACAATTATGGATGTAATATCTACTGCATCTTTCAAGCTAAACAATGTGAGGACCGTAGCTCGTGTTTTACCGACAACATTACTCCAAGCAACTAATAGCTTTTCATTCTTTTTACTAATAGTATTAGCAAATTCATCTAATTCAACCATCTCAACTGATGGAATATTAATGTCAACTCTCTTATTAATCATTTGAGCTAATGCATTAGCGGCATTTCCGGCACCAATATTACCAACTTCTTGTAAAGCATCCCTTTGAACTTCTGTAAGCTGTAATTTATCAATATCTAAGATTTCTGGTAATTTCTTAGTTGTCCCCTTCTTAGCAGCTATTTCATGTTCTATTCCTAATTTCTCAAAAAATGTTTTTAAAGTTTCAAGATCAGGGATAAAGAAGAACATACCCTTCAGTTTCAAATCAGCTACTTTTACTGAAGTTTTAATTATTATAAAATATTCGGCAATAGATTTTAGTTCCATAGAAAGAAACTCTCCAATTTCTCCTGCTTTGCTCATTGTAAATTCAGGAATATCAATCATTAATTTGGTACCTAATAAGTCAGCTAAAGCTGAAGCATAATGGCCAGCCATGATATTGCCCATTTCTACAATAGTAGAAACTGCATACTCATCAAGATCATTCTTAGATTTTACCTTGTTAGGAATTATCTTTGATTTATTTCCTGCTAACTCCGCAATCAATTTCATTAAAGGTCGCATTTCAAAAATATTTAAAATAGTTGCTTGAGATGGTTTTTCTATATGGCAAAAAATTCCACATACTTTCTCATTAGGACCACCAAACTGAGTTTGCAATTCGTTTAAAGGTATGATTCCTACATCCGTAAGAGTAACATCAATTTTCTTTTTAACTAATCGTGATAAAGCTGTGACTGCATTTCCAGTACCAATATTTCCAATTTCTTTAAGCATATCTTGCTGTTCATCTGATAACGCAATATTATGTTCAATATCTCCAGGAATTGATGTCAGATTCAAAGCAGGTTGGATTTTCTGGGGGATAACAACAGTCGATTCAACAGTTGGTTTAATTTTCGATTTAGGTCTTAGTTTAGGTTGTACTTTAGGACGCTCAAGGCTTTTTGGTTTTTGCTCTACTTTTTTCTCTATTTTTGTACCTAGAGATTTGAGATAAGGTTTAATTATAGCTTCCAAATCTAATAATATCAGTGTTTCATCCTGAAAAATACCAGTTAATTTTATTAATCTGAAATCAATATTGGTTTTTACAATAGTACCCTGTTTTTTAAAGATTGAGAATGGCATATCTTTAACACCAATTACTGCATCTACTAATAAAGCAATTTTTAAATCTTT
>JAUWHL010000087.1 GCA_030605895.1 Promethearchaeota archaeon
TCTCAAGGGTCTAACAAGTGTATATAATTTCAAAAAATTAAGAAATTTTCTCATCAATCCTAAATTTTCTTTTAAAGAATAATAATTTCCTTTATACAGATAGAGATTCTTAAAATCAAAAATAGTTAATACATAAATATCATATTTTTTTGATAAATGTACTGTTAAATTCGAGACTACTCTTTCAGCGCCTCCTCCTCTCTTTAATGAGTGAATAATTATTAATAGTTTTCTTTTCATTAAATTGTATCAAAAATTATATTTAATTATGAAATTCTCCTTTTTTTTAAAATTTTAATGATTTACTGTTTATTCATTATTCAAACCTTAATAAAATACTTTGCTAATCAAATTCCTAAATAAATGTGAGTTTAAAATAATTTAATTAATTTCAACTATTATTCATTTTAATTATTATAATTTAGCCAGATAAAACAAATTTTAAATAAAATATATAAAAATATTTTTTTGATTAAACGAAAACAACCCTTATGAATTGAAAAGATAGTGTTTCTAAATAAAATGATTAGATTATGAAGGAAAAATTCATTATATCACTTATTTCTCAGGTTATTTCTTATATTATTTCTATTATAGCTTTTTACTTACTATTTAAATATCTTGATACAAGTTTTATAGGGATATGGACGTTAGTAAACAGTATTGTTAATTTAGGTTTTTTATTTTTAAATATAGGCCTTGATTCAATTCATTATCAATATTCAAGTAAAGAAAACAGTTCAGAATATTTTGGTACATTTTTTACGCTAAAAATATCTTTACTTTTAATTAATCTCTTAGTTAGTATACTAATAATCTTCTCTATTTCATTCTTCGAAATTTGGAGTAAAGATTTCTTGTATTTAATTCTGATATTATTGTTTTCAAAAATATTAACAAATATAACCAGTATATTTTTGATTAATTTAAAATCAAGATTTAAAGTTTTTAAGGCTGAAATCCCTTCTTTCCTCATTATAGTAGGAAAAAGTGTAATGGTTATTATTCTATCTTTGAATTTAACCTACATTAATGATCCATTATTATTTCTTTGTGTATCAACTTTTGTATTTGATTTGTTATTATTACTCTTAATTCTGCTTGTCTCTAAGAAGGAATTCAAATTGAATAGACCCAGTAAGGCTTTCACACTATTTTATCTTAAAGATATAAAACCATTATTCTTTTTCTCAGTTACTCTTGTTATAGCATCAAATTTCGGAAATATATTACTTGTTGCTTCTTTCGACTATGAGACTTTGGGAAATTTCAGTTTTATTAATAATTATATAATCCAATCATTACTAGTAATATCTAGCAGCATGGTTACCGTTTATCTTACTCTATTTTCAAAATATTTTAAAAATGGAGATTTTAATTCGATAAAGAAAATTACATATATAATTGAGAAGTATTCTTCGATGATATTTTTAGGGATTATTATAATTATTCTTTTAAACGGAAGACTAATACTCTCCATTTTCTTACCTCAATATATTGAGACTATTCCAATTTTAAATATTATGGTATTTATTCCGTACTTTTTAGCAATAACTCAACCATATTCTTACCATTTTATAGCAGGAAAAAAACAAAAAATTAATGCTCAAGTAAATATATTTACCAGAATAATTATTATTATTTTGATGATTTGTTTAATCCCTACAAGTTTCTTTATTTTACCAACTCTGGGATTCGGTGCTATTGGATATGCCGTATCACAAACATTTCCCTGGATTTTATGGGTTTTCTTAAATCGGTATTATTCTTATAAAACTTTCAACATAAAACCTCAAACGAATATTATTCAACATATTCCGATAGCAATTATATCTTTTCTAATTTCATTTGCTTTAAAAAATCTGATTTTTGAAAACATATTCCAAAATCAAATTCTTATATTAATAATAACAACTGTCTTGTCTTTAGGAATCTTTCTCTTTATTTTATTTTTGTTTAAAGAATTAAAAAGAGAAGATATTAGATTTTTCTCACAATTAATTAAATTCCAAACATATAAGAATTCTCTAAAAGAGGAATTCTTAAACTGAAAGATTATTTATTAAGATAAAATCTAAATAGTTCTGTAAAAAAGCCAAAGTTCAAAGACGATCAAACCATAAAAGCAGTAATTACAAAGATATGTTGTATAATGAAAATTCCGTTAAATTCATTAATAACCCACTAAAGTAATTATCATAAGATTTGTGGCTTTTCCAATCCTCCGGAATATCTGAATTATTAATGAGAAGGTAATCTGTTCTCTGTTGCCTCATATAAATAAAAAAATCACCCAATCTAGAGATTTCAGTAATATTATAACGATAGAAATCCATGTCATATAGAATAGAATGGATATCATTTCTCTCTAGAAAGGGATGACATATAAGAGAGTTAGGATCTGCATTATTTCTAAGATATAATGTAATTTCTACATAATCATCATTATAATAGTAATAATGATATATTTCCGTTCTTTCACTCTTTACACTAAGAAAAGTGGTAAAAAATAATATCAATAAGATCGTATCTATTCTTAAAATCTTTGAAGCTGTTTTGTTTTTCTTAATAATTGAAGCGTAAGATTTTGATTTTAAAATAAGATAAGTAGTAATATGTTTAGTACTTTTAAGAACATATGCAAAAAAGAAAGTGGCCATTATTACTATGGGTAAAGCAAAAATTTCTAAGGCTCTAAATTTAAATGTATCAATAAAACCTAAATTAGGAATAAAATATGGTATAAAAAAAGTAAATAAAACGCATAGAACAGAGAGATTGAAGATTATTATTTTTTTTTTCCTATAAAATATATTAACAAAAATCCCCAAAAATGAAGCAGTAAAAAAACCCTCTATTGATTCTCTTTTTATTTGATCCCATCTATTTAAAATATCACTATTGATTAAATTTCTTAAAAAATCAAAATTAAACATTTGTAAAAGTTTAAGTCTTAGATTTTCTATGCTTTCTAGGTTAGAAAAATTACTGAAATTCGGATGATTTATGATATTCTTATACAAATCGTAAATGTTTAAAATTTCCTCTGGATAATTCATCATGTAAGGGATTAATAAAATTAATATGACAATTAGCATAAAAAAAATTGAAAGAAACTCTTTAAAGAATATAACTTTGCTTTGTATATTTGAAAAGAGTTTGATTAAAAAATAGATAATTAGAACAGGTAGATAAAAAAATAAGGTTATGGGATTGATTAAATAAATAGCCGCAATACAAAATCCAAACAAATAATAAGGGTAATTTTTTAAAAGTACAAGAAAAGAAATTAAGACAATAATCGAAGCTAGTGAAGAAGATACATTTATTATATTTCTAGATAAAAAAAAGTTTGAAATTGTAAGTAATAGTAAAGAAAAAAAGACAAGATAGTTTTCTTTAAAAATGTCTTTTAAAATGAAAAATGATACTATAATATAGAAAAGAATATAATAGAGTGAAGCCATTTTTATAAAGAGATATACAATTAAAGGATCAGGGAAAAGTAATAAAAATCCTGAACTAACAAAGTAATAACCTGAAGGATATCCCAATCCTAATCTTAACTCTGTAATCTCTCCATTCTCTAATAGAAAGCATATATTTTCAAAATAGAAATAAGGAT
>JAUWHL010000067.1 GCA_030605895.1 Promethearchaeota archaeon
ATTACATCTATGTTTATTAATATTTGATCATTATTCCATTAGGTAGGAAAATTCTAGTGAATTTTGGATTTATTATATAAAATAAATGATAAAAATTTGAATAGGTAACATTAAAAAATATTAAAAATAAATCGTTAAATCTAAACAAGGAAATTAAGAATATAATTATAAAGTAATATATAATATAAAAGACCTTATCACTCTTTCAATCAGATATCATTATTAAATATAAGAAAGAATTATTTGAAATCTTTTAAAATTATTATTTAGAGCCCACTAATGAAAGAAAAGTTTATTCTATTATATACGTTAATAATTTGTGTAGTACTATTTATTAGTCCATTTATTTATTTGTTTATAACAACAGCTACTATTATTATTGATCGTCAAATAACATTACCTCGAGGATCATATTATTCAATCCCTTTTGAATTGAGATCAACGGAAGGGGGTACTATAAAGGTTTCTTTTAACTCTACTCAAAGTATTAGAATTTACTTTTTAGATAATGAAGAATATCAAAATTTTCTTGATAAAGATGGTTTTACGGTTATTTTCTCAGAAGATGATGTTTTTGAAATGAATCGAGATTACCATATTTCTTATAAAGGTTCTTTTTACATAATACTAGAAAATCATTTTGGGCTTAATGATGAAGCCATTGTTAACATTAAAGTCGAAGTCATTAATGATAATTCAGATTTAATTTTTTATATTATATTAATCATTTTAGTGATTTCACTCTTTGTTATTTTAATCGGATCTTTGATCTATTTATACCAGAAAAGAAAAAATAAAGAAGAAGAAATTATGGAACTTATAATAACAAAAATGAAAGATTTAGATGATGAATCAAATATTATCGAATTTAAAGCTTGGTTAGGTGATAAATTAAAAATAGCAAAAACTATAGCCGCATTTTGTAATAGCTATGTTTACACAGGTGAAGAGGGATATATTGTGTTTGGAGTAAAAGACAGAAACGATCTACCAGAAGATTTTACTCTTAAAGATCGATTAGTTCCTTTGAAGTTAATGTTAGAAAATTCCTTAAAGAAAACAAGATCAAAAAGAACTATTGAAAATTTTAAGAGTGAAATAATAAAAATTATAGAAAGGCATCTAGAACCGATTCCTGATTCTTGTTTTAAATTTATAAATTTAAATCTAAAGGGATTTGAAGATATTATAGAGGATTTTTATGTCATAATTATAAATATTTATAAATTTCGACTTTCAAGACCAGTCAAAGTTAAAGGTCATGGATATAATATCAGAAGTGAAGGGAGGAATAGAAAAGCTAGTGGTGAAGATATTATAGAGATTACTAAAAAAATTGAGAGAAATAAGTAATCCTGTTTACAATACATATTTAACATCATTTAAAGAAAATCCTTGGGGATCGCATTTATATAGCATGTTTTTTTTAATAATTACTTCTCCTTTTATTGGAGAATCAATAGAAAAACATTGAACTGGACATTCTTTTTGAATTTTAAAGAAATCTTTTATGTTATTTCTATCTCTAACTGTTAAACAGAGTTGGCATATCTTATTTTTAGTATCTTCAAAACATTTTTGCATATCTATTTTGAAAAACTTTCCAATAGAGGGGAATTCATCAATATTAATTTGTTCTTCAGGAATTATATTTTCATGAAAGGCATCATTTGGACAGATTATAGCACATAACATACAATAACAGCATTTTTCATGATCTATTAGAATTTTTGGATTATTTTCATCTAAGATTCCTTGAGCGATCTCCGGAATGGGGCCAAGCTCAATTGCGTCAACAGGACAAATAATTTTACATAAGGAGCATCCTATGCATCGTTTTATATCATATGTAAGTTTTTTATCAACATTTTGAAACTTCCATTTAAGTATTAATTGATCTGGTGTAATTTCTATATTTTTTTCAATGGATTCTTTTTCTCCATCAGTAGATTCATCATCAGATACTATTTGTGTAATTTTTTTTCCTCCACTTTTCTTGATTTCTATAAGAGTACTAATATCTTGTAAATTTAAAGTACAAAAAAAATTTTCGATAATAGTTTTTAAATATTTTTGATAACAAGTTTTTTATAATCTAAATTATGATTTCACTAATTATTTTTTTAAAAGTTAAAGCATAAATACAATAATTTCTGTAATAGTTTTGTATTATTAGTAAGTGAAAATTTGTATTTTAGAATAATCTAAAATAATTGGTGTATAGGCGGGGTTAAGTACATCGAAGGTGAGGTAAAAATAAAAACCATCTTTATTGCTGAAGATGATAGAGATCTTCAAAGATTGTATGAACTCCTGTTAGGAATGTCTGGATTTCAAGTGTTAGGTATTGCTAATAATGGAGAGGAAGCAATAAAAATGTTTAGATCTTTCGCTGAAAAACCAGATATTATAATTTTAGATTATAGAATGCCTATAAAGAATGGTTTAGATGCTTTAAAAGAAATATTAAATATTGATCACGATTCAAGAGTCATTTTTGCCAGTGCTGATAAAACAATTAAGGATGAAGTTTACTCAAATGGAGCAATGGGCTTCTTAGATAAACCATTTACTCACCAAAAGCTAATAGCGACTCTTAATAAATGTTTGAACACAGGAAAGTTAACACACGCATAAGAATTGTGAGTGTAGCGTTAATTTAAACTATAATTCTTATTGATTTATTAATTTAATCATGAGTAATAGTCATAACTCTCATGATCAAAATCGTATATATATTCAATTGAATTTCCATCAGGTTTAAGATCTGGTGGAGCGTAAATTAAAGGTAAATTTGGAAAATAGGTTCCAATACCCTGTCTTGCAAGGATTATAGCAGGATGGTCTTGATCTTTAAAAATTTTCTCACTTATTCTAAGTGTAATAATTCTGCATTGTTGTTCATCTAGAACACCCAATGAGTGAATATATTCATGTAAAAGAATATGATATGTATAAGCCCATACAATTTCATAAGATTGTTCTCTTAAAATGATTTCTAGGGGTGTTTTATTCATTAGGATATCTGTACCTGGATGAAAATGCATTCCGCCTATGAATCCACCCCTATACATACCCATTTTGATAATTCCAAGACTTAAACCTGCTCGGTGGCGTCCATATATTTTCCTAACATCCTTTTTAACTTTATCAAAGATCTTAGGCATTTCTAGTTTTAATTCTTCTATATCCATTTGTTACCTTATATTTTTTAGATATTAATTTCAATAAATTAAATTAAATATCAAAAAACCAATTATCCTCATCTTCTCGTACGAAATCCATCAATTTAGATAAATCTCTGAGTAGATGCCTTATAGAAACCTTATGTTGATCTCTTCTAATAGGCCCCATTTCTGAGAAGAACATATCATCCAATAATTTATCAATATTTATTCGTTTAAAATACTTTATAGGGTTATAAAAGAGCGTATAGAAAATTTCTTTCTCTAAATTTGGTTGTTCTTTCGTTTTTAGATCTTCTTCATACTGATCTCTCATTATGTTTTTTAGTTCAATTATAAAACATTCTTTATTATGTAATAAAACTTTTCTTTCCATTTCTAAAGATCTTATGTTTACTTCAATTTCTTTTATTCTTTCTCCCAAAAATCTGAGTTTGTTATTAGGAGTCTTTATTTTTTGGTAATCTATGTGGCATCCTGTATCTTTAAGTTCTAGATTGTTTCTAGGATCATTAATTTTAGCCACATTAAAACTAATATTATAATAATCAGGAGTGATATCAATTCTTAAAGATAGATTACTATTAATAAGGTACTTTATATTTCTTGGATCATCACCGATAATTTCAATTATTCCATAATCAGAAAGCATTTTCAGTTGACTGTGAATAGCCTGCCTTGAAATTTTTCTCCCAAAAGAAGCTGCTAATTCCGAAGCACCTAATGGAACTTTAGATAATTTGGACAGAATATTTCTTCTCGTTGGATTTCCTAATATTTCAAATAAGTTATCAATACTAAGAAAATGTTCTCTTCCTTCTTGTTCTTCCAATTCCATTATTATCACTCTTTATTTTTTTATCATAATTGCATTTAATTTCTAGTTAAATTTTATCTATACAATCCTTCTGAAGGTTCTTTTGCATACACTTCATGAGATTTTTTAGCTTTATCTGCTGATTTTAATATCTTTTCGATTGATTCAGTAAATTCTTCTTTTGAAATTTTTATAACTTTAACAGAATCTGCATTTTGAGTATCAATATTTTTATTGATAACTGCTTTTCGAATTGTTAAAAGAGTGGCATCTTCACAAATTGCTTGAATATCTGCTCCAGTATAACCTTCTAGCTCTTGTGCCATTTGATCAATGTTCACATCGTTAGCTAAAGGTTTATTTTGAAGATGAATTTTGAAGATTTCAATACGTGCATCTTTATCTGGTATAGGTATTTCAATATGTCTACCAAATCTGCCAGATCGTAATAATGCAGGATCAAGCATATCTGGTCTATTTGTAGCAGCAAGTAAAATGACACCCTTTAATCCCTCTAAACCATCCATTTCAGTTAATAATTGTGAAACAACTTGTTCAGTAACTTGAGAGCTACCAAATCTACCCCTCATTCCGGCAATTGCATCAATTTCATCAAAGAATATAATACAAGGAGCTGCTGCTCTTGCTTTTCGAAATGTTTCTCTAACTGCTTTTTCGCTTTCACCAACCCATTTAGATAAAAACTCAGGACCTTTTACTGAAATAAAGTTAACTTCACTTTCATGAGCTAACGCTTTAGCTAATAATGTCTTTCCTGTTCCAGGGGGTCCTAAAAGTAGAATTCCATTAGGTGGTTTTGAATTTAAGTGACGATATAGCTCAGGATATTTCAATGGCCATTCAATTACTTCGATTAGTTGTTGTATTGCTTCTTCTAAGCCACCAATATCTTCCCAAGTTTCAGTAGGTTGAGTAATTAATACCTCCCTTAAAGCTGATGGCTCAATACTATTTAATGCTGTTTCAAAATTTTTCATTGTAAGCTGAAGATCAATTAAAACTTCAGGAGGGATAGGTTTATCTAAATCAATTTTTGGCAATATTTCTCTTATTGCTAACATTGCTGCTTCTTTTGCTAATGCTTCTACATCAGCACCGACAAACCCATGAGTTTTTTCAGCCATAAGCCGAAGATCAACATCATCATAGAGAGGCATTCCGCGAGTGTGAATTAATAAAACCTCATACCTACCATCTGTATCAGGGACTCCAATCTCGATTTCTCGGTCAAACCTCCCAGGACGTCTAAGTGCGGGATCTATATCATTTACTCTATTAGTTGCTCCTATAACAATGATTTCACCCCTTCCTTCTAAACCATCTAATAATGAAAGCAGTTGAGCAACTACCCTTCTTTCAACTTCACCAGTTACTTCACCCCTTTTAGGAGCTATTGAATCTAACTCATCAATAAATATAATTGAGGGCGCCATTTCTTTAGCTTCTTCAAACACTTTACGGAGATTTTCTTCACTCTGACCATAAAATTTACTCATGATTTCAGGTCCACTAATTGTAATAAAATGTGCTTCAGTTTCATACGCAACAGCTCTAGCTAGTAAAGTCTTCCCCGTTCCCGGAGGACCATGCAATAATACTCCCTTAGGAGGATCTATCCCTATTCTTTTAAATAATTCTGGATGTCTTATTGGTAATTCAATCATTTCACGTATTCTTTGAATTTCCTCTTCTAACCCTCCAATATCCTCATAAGTAACTCTTCTTGCCTCTAATTCTTCAAGTTCTTTATGAGTTTTCTCTGAAATTGAGACTTTAGTATCTAGATGAATCCTAACGGCGTCTGCCCTAGGAAAATAATCTATAACTATAAAATCAATCCTGCGACCCATTGCATTAAAACTTAAAATATCTCCTTTTGTTATAACACGATTTTCCAGCATTCTTACCAATTGATCAGATCTCCTTAGAATCACTGATTCTTCTAGCCCTGCAAATGTTATCCGATCAGCTAAACTTGCTTCAATTTTTCTAATTTCTACGATATCATCTAAGGAAGCTCCAATATTCCTTCGTAATGAAGAATCTATTCTAATCGTATTTGTACCTTTATCTTCTAATTTTCCAGGATATAATAAAGCAGCAGTTTTCTTTCCTGCTACATTATGGGAGATCTCAATTACATCCCCTGTTCTTAGGTTAAGTTCATCGATGACACCAGGATCAATTCTTATCCTACCTCTACCAGCATCTCCTTTATATGCATCTTTAATCCTTACTTTTTTTCCATCTCCCTTAAATTCTCGAGTAATCCCACTCATCCTTTTTCATCACTTCTTATTTATTTTTGCTCAATAATTCAATTAAAATTATATAAATCAATTATTAATTATTATTTATCTGATTTCTTAGCTACAATAATTGCTAAGCCATTTTTAACTTCCAGCTCATAATCTTTAGGGGAAGATAAGAAAGGTAAATGAAAAGTTTTCATAAATTTTCGATTTTCATTCTCAGCTTTAAATATTAACTGATTTCCTCCATCAGTGAAATTTATTATAACATCTTCTTCACTCATTCCAGGAATTTCAAGAACAATTTCAGTGTAGTCATTATAATCATTTATTTCTACCTGCGGCTCTAAAATGTATAAATCTTCCTCTTGTTCATGAGATTCTAAAGAAAGTAAATTAGCATCATATTCTTTTATTGATTTTGTTTCAAGCATCTTTTTTAATGTAGGATATTTTGATATATCCATATTCTTTAAAAGTTCTTGAATTCTTTTCTCATCAACATTTCCTTCAATCTTTATTTCAGGTTTTTCCATACCTGATTCAAAATGATATGATACTTTAAATCCCTTTATATTCTTATTTTCTGGTTTTAAACCCCAATTATTTTTAGATTCTGGAATAAATAAAAAATCAACATCAAATAAATCTGAATCTAATTTAAAATGTTTCTTAATCTCATCAATAATATCCTCAAAATCATCCAATACATTTCTCACCTTGATTTTGGTTTTTTTGTCAACTTTTTGTTGTCAATTTACATATGCAATTTGATCTATAAAAACCTATCGATTCTGAAAAATAAGGAAGGAAAGCATGAGATATTGTTTAACTAAAGATCATAATATTCTTTTAATAAATTATTTATTAGGTCTTCATCCAAGTCAAATAGCTGAAAGAATAGGTTATC
Organism: Promethearchaeota archaeon; assembly: GCA_030605895.1. Lineage (GTDB taxonomy): Archaea > Asgardarchaeota > Lokiarchaeia > Sigyniarchaeales > SOKP01 > Loki-b32. The sequence continues at coordinate 7,186 of JAUWHL010000067.1, forward strand.
TATTGATGTTTGAATACCTTTGCTATCATTTTCTCTTAATGCACTAATAACCTTTTCTTTTAATTCACAATATTTAATAGAAGAAGAATAATCTGATGTGAATAATTTTTCAATAGAGCTTTCTATATTTTTATTAAAATTTTCCCTAGATTCATTAACTAAATAGTGGGAAAGTGTTTTTATTAATTCTATTATAGCTTTTTTTTCTCTATTTTCGAAATTACTTAGATTGGGTATCGGTAATCCTTGTTCAAGCTTAGTTTTACTTCTTTTTATAGAAATATTTCTAGCTTTAAACATGAAACGAACAAGTTTAGAATTTAAATATGCAAGAAAAAATAGATAATCGAATTTATCCTCCAGGAATTTTGGCCATAAGAAATAAGTATCAGATGTAGCATAGTATGAAGTATTCGTATACCCAAAAATATTATCCTTTGAGATAAATTTAAAGAAGATCTTCTCACCTTTATCATATAAGGGTTCAAGATCAATTAAATTTTCTTTGTTTCTGCCTCCATATTGACGGATAAAAGAACCTCTTCTTGGAAAATAAAAATCATTTGGATTTTCCTTAGCATTTATTAAGATTTCTCTTAGCTCTTTTTCAAATTGTAGTATGAATTTTGATAAAATAGGGTATTTCTTTTTGAGCAAAAAATTGCGTTTATCAGTACTTTGAGACTTAAATTCATCTTTATTAAAATAAATTACATAACCTACATAATCTTCATGGTTATACCCATATGGTTCAATGGACTTACTCTTGTATATTCTTTTAAGCCGGTGTTTTTCAAATTCATTGAGTTTTAGTAACTCCCCGTTAATATGGATAAAATAATCATTATTCTTAATGCTTAATTCTTTTCCCTCATTCAAAATAAAGATTGAATCCTTAATAAGAATTAACCCATTACGTATTGAGAAGTAATCTTTTAGAGATGCAATTTTTCCATCAATCTTACAAAAATTTTCAATTTTATCAACAATAATCTTTACTTCCTTTGGATAAATTAAGTTCCAACTTTCATCTTTCTTTAAATCATTATTAGTTAATGCGGATGTATACATCTTTACATACCCCATTTCCTTTTTATTCATTAGTTCTTTGAAAGCTTTCTCATTAAATGTGTTATTTTTTTGATCTGTTGTTTTATTTCCAAATAATTGAATAATTTCAAAATTTTTACTTAACTTCTGAATTTTTTCTTGTTCAGTCTTTTTCTGTAAAACAAAAATACAATTTTGCTGACCCTTTGCTCCCTCAAATAGCTTCAAGTGCGATAAATCTAAATATTGAAGTAAATAGCACTCTTCTAACACATGTGGTTTTAGTAATTTTATTCCTGTTTTTTTAGATTTTGTAATCCAATAGTTTGTTGTAATAAATGTCAAAAAACCTCCGGGATTCAACTTCTCTATTCCTAAATGAATAAAATAATAAAATAAATCCATATTTCCTACAAAGTATTTGTCACATATAGGAAATTTTTTTTTATAATCCTGAAATAAATCTGCATTGTAATTTTGACCTAAATATGGTGGATTACCAACTATAAGATCGAATTTTTCATTTGGATCAGAACCTAAGAAATTTTCAAATTTGAATTGTACATCTGGATAAGAATTTAAAAGATAATCCTTCAAATTATTATCCATTTCATATGCAGTTATATTGAAAAGGTTATTTTCTATAAGATATTTCAAGAAAATACCTTCTCCTGCTGATGGTTCTAAAACTTTTATAGTTTGAGGCTTTTTTCCAAAAGACTCAATAAAGTCTAATATGTTGTTTACCATAAATTCAGCAACATAACTTGGAGTAAAGATTTGTCCAATTCTATTATCTTCTTTAATATTAAAGTTTTTTATTACCATCTGATCTTAATATTGGATTAAGTATCTAAATAGTTGATGGTTGTTTCTATTAAGGTTAGTAAAAAGAAGAATAATCTGACCTAAGAGATGATATCTTTTAAATTCCTTCTGGTAGTAAAAGGACAAAATTACTTCCTTTAGAATAATCTCCCTTTACTCTATCTTCAACCCATATTTTTCCATTATAGCGATCTATTGTTTTCTTCACGAGTGATAATCCTAAGCCCATTCCACCACTTGATGATATTTCTTTAGAGCCCCTTTCAAAAATATGTTCTTTTCTTATATCTTCAATCCCATCGCCATTATCAATAAAATTAATTTTAATAAATCTTTTTCCTTCAATTTCCTCTTTAGAATCTCTAATTTCAATTTTCACGTTTACATTACTATTATGTCTCACAGCATTTAATAATAAATTTTCAAAAATATCTAATAACAATTCGTTTGCATAGACAAAATACTCTTTTTTATTATAATTAAATTGAATATTTAATTTTCTAGTTTGGAAACTATGTTTAAGAAATTTAATTGATTCTTTTA
>JAUWHL010000272.1 GCA_030605895.1 Promethearchaeota archaeon
CTATATATAAAACTATGAAATTTTTTGTTTTTATTGATTTAGAATTAAAATATTGATAAATCATAAGAATTGTAAAAAATGCTGAAAGGAAAATCAATTCATAATAATATAAATAAAATAAAGCTGGTAATCTTAAAAATAACAAGTAAAGCACTATTTGACCAAAAAACCAAGTTTGGAAAAATCCGATTAATGCAAAACTAAAGCCAAAAATATACTTTAGAACACCTATACCTTTTTTTTTTATAATAAATATTATGATAAATGCTGAGATTACTGCTAATGCTGTGTAAATTAACCCATTGAGGAGCCCACCCAATGCGCCCATTTCACTTTCTGAAAAGTAACCCCCATCAATCTGAATTCCCGCTTCAACGTAAGTTAAATAAGCTAAAATTCCCGCTATAGCAACTACGAGAAGTATAGGTAATGGGTATAATTTTCTTGTTATTCTATATGTTGGAAAAAAGTGAGGGATAAAATCCTTATTCACAATTTCTTTATTTTCAGGAATTTCTGCCATAATCTAGAGTATCTATTTAATTAAAATATTAATTTTTAGATTATAATATTATTACTGACTTAAATACCTATTAATAATAAAATAAAATCCTATCTTTCAATTTTTTATTATTAGAAAGAAACTTCTTAATGGCTGTAACTTTAAATATCATAGCAATGCCAGAACTCCAAAAATATATACAAAAAATACGGAGATATAAAGAAAAATTAAAAAAAATTATTACTCGAATAGGGATCTCTTACCCTATAGAATTTGAGTTAAATGATGAGCCTTCAAAAAGACTCATTTTACCATGTCATTTAGGAATTCTGTTTTTTGGAGATTTTGATGTATCTTTCTTTAAAAAAATTATAATTAATTTAAACTATATCTTTGATTCTTTTTTTTTTAATATTAGAAACTTAGGAGGTTATAATTTTACTGTTAAGCTTTTCTATAAGGGTGTGAAAAAAGAATATAGGGAAATGAAAAAATCTTCTGACAAAATTAAAATACATCCAACTAATAAATTCTACCAAATCTTAATAGATAAAAGGATCGAAGAAAATCTTGGAATGATCCTCGCAATTACCGATCTTCCAATATTTTCAAGTAATAATGATAATATCTTATTTTTATTCGGAGAAACTCACTTAAAACATCGATGCTGTTTAGTATCATCATTGAAATTAAAAGAACAGTTCTATAATAGACCAGAAAATCGTGATCTTTTTGAAGAACGAATTCTTAAAGAAATTATCCATGAAATTGGTCATTTAATTTTAGGTCCTAATCATTGCCATAATTACTTTTGCGTTATGAAATTTTCTAAAGATATTTATAAAATTGATGAGAAAAAAAAGGAATTATGTGAAACTTGTAAGATTAAATTGAATAAAATAAGAGAAGAACTCAACTTCTAATAAAGTTCAAAAAAAATTATTAAAAATTAACAATTGGTAATTTATGTACAAACTCTTTAACCAATTCGACTCTTTCTTTCCTTTCCTTTTTATAAAATCTCAAAGGATAAAGTTCATTGATTATAAATTTATAAAGTTTTAGCCAGGTCTTAGCGACTTTACTAATTTTATAGTTTTGAGCGACCATTTTAGAATGAATTCCCATTTCTGCTCGTAAATCATCATTCTTAAGTAACTCCACCACCCTTTTCTTGAATTCATCAAGATTATTAGCGAGATATCCTGTTTTGCCATGTCTAATTACATTTGAAATTCCAACTGCGTTTGCTCCTACACAAGGTGTTCCTTGTGCCATCGCTTCAATTAAAACTAACCCTTCTGCTTCAATCCAAGACCAAAGGCAAGCTAAATCGGCTGTATTATATAATTTTAATAAATCTGTAAAAGGAACCCGACCTAGATAAGAAACATTATCTTTATAATATTTCTTTTTAATTAACTTTGAAACATGAGCAGATGAAGGTCCATCACTCCCAACTAGAACTAAATGTGAATCTGGAACTTCTTTTTGGATCTTTCTAAATGTTTTAATTATACTTAGTTGGTGCTTTTCAGGGGATAATCTAGAAGCATACAAAAGTATCTTTTTACCGTCTAAATTATATTTATCTCGTATTCCATTTTCTTTCACATCTGTAAAATATAAATCTGAAATTCCATTAGTCAAACATACAATTGGCTCTTTAAATCTTTGATCTCTAAGTAAATCCTTTTTTGATTTTGTTGGCACCGAGACAAGATCATACTTATCTAAGACATGTCTTTCATAGCGCCAAACCCAGTCCATTCTCGCTAACAATTTGCCAAGTACGGGTATATACTGTGCTGTATAAAAAGACAATGGAGAGTTATGCGTTCCTGTCATCGGAATACCTAAATATTTTGCCCAATTAATTGCCATTGAACCAAAACTAGCATGTGTATGAATATGGGCAATATCTAGATAATCATGATTACAAAAAAAGTATTTGTGTATTGGAAAACTTAATACAAAACCAGTTTTTGGAGAAATTTTAGCTCCAAAGAAATTATGGAGATGTAGGTTATTCGGTATTTTTTTAGGTTTGTCAATTCCGGGTGCGAAAACATGAATGTTGTGCCCTGTATATTTAGCCATAGCTTCAGCAAGATTTCTACAAGCAATCGCTGTACCATTCACTTGTGAATACATTGAAGTGAAAAATCCGATATCTAATTTCTGTTTAACCATTATGCTTCAAAGGGTAAAAGTGTGAAGTTTTTAGAAAAAATTGTTCGTTTAAACAACATGCTTTTTATTTAATTAATTAAACACATGTTTATATAAAAATATATAATATTTAATAAAAAAAACTCGAATTTTTAATAAGGACATTAAATAATAAGATTGAATCTATTAATAATAATCTATATAATATCTATTTTCATGAAGTTTAGCTTATAGTATGTGTTAAGAATTTGATAGAAAGTTCTTATTC
>JAUWHL010000241.1 GCA_030605895.1 Promethearchaeota archaeon
ACGCTCACTTAAAAAAACAAATAAAACAATTTTTTTAACAACACATTACATCGAAGAAGCTGAAAAACTCTGCGATAGAGTAGCAATTATAGATTATGGAAAAATAATTGAAATCGGAAATCCAAAGGAACTGATTGTAAAATACTCAGTAAACAATTTAGAGGATGTATTTATGAAAATTACAGGAAGAAGAATTATGGAGGGGATGTAATTGAATTTTAAGAGAATAAGAGTTTTATTGAAGATGGAATTATTAAAAATAATTCGAGAACCAGCATTTTTATTCCTTATGCTTTTATTTCCCGCAATTCTTACAATAATGTTCGGATTCATTTTTGGAGATCCTGAGTTTGGTATGTCTATGGAAACCGTTGCCCCTGGATTATTTGGATATGCTTGCATATTCATCATAATGATTGTTGCCCAATCATTTACCGATATGAGAGAACAAGGGCTATTAAAGAGATTAAACACGACTCCTATGACATCAGCAGATTTTATGGCTAGTGAGATCATATCAAACATGATTATGGTGGTATTACAAGTAATCGTCGTGTATCTTTTAGCTCTTCCCTTCGGATTTAATCCAAATACGGATATTCTTGGAATTTTCTTGGCGTTTGTTTTGATGATTGTGTTTTCTCTAAGTTCAGTAGGGTTAGGACTTATTACAGCCACAATCTCTAAATCTTCCGGAACCGCCACGGGACTATCATTTATCTTTATATTACCTCAAATGTTTCTAGGAACTTTTATACCAGTCACCGCAACAACTAAGCCTATTGCTATGTTCATGCCAAGTTATTATGCAACCCAAGCTTTATCTGCGATTTTCAGTGGCGATTTAACAAATTCTTGGGTAATTACTGGTTTTACCTTTATTACTATAGTGAGTTTGTTAATAATAACTATTGGTGTGTTCTTGTTTAAGAAATTTGGAAATAAATAGGGAATTGAAAGAGTCTTTAATTATTTCTTATGATATTAATGATTTAATTATTAATTTTTTTTATTATTATTATTGAACAATACGTTAGCAGGGTTGCTAGCAATGAAACCTAAATTGTTAATTTTAGATGAGCCTTTTGCAAATCTAGATTTTAAATCAATTTACAATCACCTTATAATTTTAGAAAAACTAAGAAAAGAAAATGAAATAACAATATTTTTCACTTCTCATAATTTGTTTTTCGTTGAACATTGGGCTGAAAAAATGCTATTTTTGGATAAGGGAAAGATTATTTTTGATGGTACACCTCGTGAAGGATTAGGAAATTCAAATATTAAGCAATTGCTAGGATCTTATGATGATATTCTATCAGTAATAAAAGAGACTTAATAGTAAATTCAATTAAATCTTTTTCTATAAAATTAATTTTAAATTTACTTAATTTATACTTTAATAAAATTTAATGTAAAAATTTCATGCTTCTTACGTTTACTTACTTTCATCAAATCAAAGGTCCAAGTGTATTAATATCTTATCCTGATGTTAAATTAGAAGAGGATATTGTAAATAGACTTCTTAAATTCTTTGATCTTGAAATAAACGAGACCTTTTTCGAAATTGTTCTCATTACAAAAAAAAAGAAGATAATAAATTTTCATTTTGAAATTCCTTCTGAGTGGGCACGAGGGAAAAAAGAATTTGCCATGCTCTCTCTAATTATGAAAAGAGAATATGAGAGTGAACTTGTTTACGCCTTTATCGTTGATGCATCTTATAAAATCCTTAAAACTAATAATGTGTTTAAAGCACTTTATAAAGATGATGATTTTCGTAATAATAATGACATAGAAATCGATGTTACTTATGAACAGATAAGAAAAATTCTATATGATTGTTTAAATAGTTTGATTTCAAGAATAGAAGATAAAATAAAAGGAGTAAATAAAAAAGATCCTTTTCCTTTCTCTTTAAAACAATAATTTTTATAATATTATTATTCTATTATAATATTGGGACAACGATGATGGACTAATAGCGTCACCGAGGGCTCATACGACTTAAAGATGAATATGATGCGCAATAGTACGCTTACACTTGAGTTGATTAATCAGTAACATTCCTGGACAAATGGGCTCTTAACCTAGCAACGGTATATACCAATAGCAATGAAGTTTGAGTCAGTACCCAGACAGGAAACATGATTATGTCCCAAAAAGGCATAGAAATTAACGCCTAGCACGAGAGAACTATTTTGATTTTATGGAAAATCCATTAAATGAGAAAAAAGAGTTAGTGTCTTAGGCAACAATAATATGCTGATTTAATTTATAACATACCCATAGAGTCAGATCTAAATAATTCCTTCATTTCTTTTCCTATTTCTGCCTGATCAACCTGTAGATATCTCCCTAAAATAATCCCAAGTTGGGGACCCCATTTTTTCATAGTTGCTCTTATAAATCCTATTTGTGCATTTTTATCTGCTACAATACACAAAACACCTTCACCAACTTTCATTGAAAATATCATTCCTTCAAGATATTCTGTTATCTGAAGATTAATAGATCCATAACCTAAAATGTGTCCTTGTTCCTCGCCAGCAACAAATACAGCTCCACCAATTGCACCAATCTTCTCTACAGAAACCCCATTATTATCAGAAAATTTAAATTTAGATTGACTTAAAATAGTTATACCTGTATCATCGGTTAAAAGAGCGTACTTTAATCCCGGTGCACTATTGATAATTGAAGTTAAAATCTTTTTTAACCTAATCTCGTCCTCGGAATAACTCAACTATTTGTCAACCTATTAATCAATTTCCTTTTATAAACAGCTTCTTTAAGGTTAAAAAATACTTATTTAAACTAATCTTTATATTTTTACCTTACACATACTTTAGATAATGAAGAAATTTTAAATATAAAAATTTAATTAAACCATTTGTTTTTCTACGGTTTACGATAAAAAATAATTTTAAACTCTGTTCAGTAAATTTTTTTCTCAGAAAAGTTCCTGCGATTTAATTAAAGTCTTTAACGGTTTCATACGTCTCTTATATTCCTTAGACTTCTCTAATAAAATCATTAACTTGTAATTTTTTGATTTATCTAAATTCCGCTTAATTTTAATCAACTGAGAATCTTCAATAAAGTCTCGATTCTTAGTAATCGCAGATAAGGCTAATGTGTTTTCGAGAACCCATAATTTTTTCGAAATTTTCGAGGCAACTGGAAAACCATGTCTGTCTGTAATAATTCCAGCAACAAAATTAGGAAAGTTTTTTTCTATCCTGTATAAGAAATACTTAACCTCACTCTCGTTAATTAGATTATTCAATATTACAACACCTAATCCATCAATTTGATCTAATATGATTAAGTAGATAGAATATCATTAAATGTTATAATATGAAGATAATATCATTTTTTAACCAAATAAAGCATGAAATTTAGCTAAATTAGACATTTCGTTAATAATATGAAGATATTACAGACAAAAACCAATATAATATGATAATTTAATTTTCGTATAAAACGTAAAAAAATTCTTTTTTAAATTATTTATGGGTTTTTTTTAATGATATACCAAGATTAAGATTTTCCACAAGTTCACTAAAGCGATTACGGACTGTCACTTCAGTTACACAACTTATATGCGCTATTTTCCTTTGAGTTCTTCGTTCATTGGTTAAAATACATGAAGCATAAATCGCGGCAGCGCAAACTCCTGTTGGACCTCTTCCGGAAGTTAAACCTCGTTCTTCTGCCATTCTAATTATTATTTTTGCCGTTTTTTGACATTTTGTAGGTAACTCTAACTCTGAAATAAATCTTGTGAGATAGTCTATAGGTCTAGTAGGATTTAATTCAAGTGACAACTTATTTGAAATAAATCTAAAAGATCGACCAATCTCTTTCTTGTTAACACGAGCTACTTCAGCTATCTCGTTTAAAGTCCGTGGGATTTTATACATCCTGCAAGCGGCATATAAACTGGCAGCTGCCACACCCTCTATACTTCTACCACGAATTAAATGTGCTTCAACAGCGTCTCGATATATTTTAGCTGAGCATTCTCGTAAATTTTTTTGGAGATCTAAGTTTGAAGCCATGCGATCAAGTTCACTTAAAGCAAATGTGAGATTCCTCTCAGTTGCATCAGATACTCTAATACGACTTTGCCATTTACGAAGTCTATATATTTGCCCCCTTAATTTAGCAGGTATTTCCTTGCCAAAAATATCTCTATTCTTCCAATCTATCATTGTACTAAGTCCTTTATCGTGTATCATATACGTCATCGGAGCACCAGTTCTTGTTCTCTTTTTTTTCTGATCTGCATCAAAAGCTCTACATTCTGGTCCATGATCAATATGATTCTCTGAATGAACTAAACCACATTCTTCACAGACTATTAACCCTCTATTTTCATCAAAAAATATATTTTTTCCACATTCCGTACATATATCATTTTCAGAATTTATGTATTCTTCTGAGTCGGATCTCACTTTTTTCCAATTTAAAATAAAATACACCTTTTTTTTAAAAAAATCGTTTAAAAACACTAAGTTATCTTAGTGAAGAATTTTTCATTAGGATTAAATGATTGGTTAAGTAAGGTTTTAATAGAGATAAAGGGTAAATCTATATGACCAAAAATATCTTTA
>JAUWHL010000133.1 GCA_030605895.1 Promethearchaeota archaeon
AAATACTAAAGAAAAGATAATTTTTATTCTAGTCTTTTTTTTCACTTTCATGATTTTTTCTTTAAATATGCAATATTCATTGTCATCTTAACTAAATTATAAATTAAATGATAAAAGTATGATAAGAAATTATCTGAGTTAATTAATTCTTTCCAGAAGTTTTCTAAATTATTACAGAAATTAAAAAAAAAAAAATGAATTGAAGGATTCGTATAAATCAGATTATGCCATAGTTAATAACGATTGATTTCTTACTAAATATAAAATAATGTCTTTAGAAATCTTTTCTATATTGGAAATAGAGACATTTTCTAATCGTTGTTTTAGAGTTGTTTCGAAAATATCCTTTAATTCGTTATAATTTAATTGTTCTGGGGTTTTTTCGGGAAATTTGTCTAATACTGCTAGTCTAATCATTCCTTTACATGCCAATGGTCTTCTTTCCGTCAATTGTGCGAGAAATTCACCAAAAAAATTTGTAATGTTCATTTCATTGCCTCCAAGATTTCTTCTTCTGAGAGCTCTTCGCTTATATCTGTACTAGTAAATCCTCGATTGAAATACTTTTTCAGAAAATTTGGCATGATCCAAGCGATGGTTTCTCCAGTAATTCTTAATATATTAGCAACTAAAATTACCAATAACGCCCAATTTACCGTGCCTTCTACAGGAGTAAATGGAGTGAGGGATCCTACGAGAATTATACAGATACTATATAATTTAACTAACCTATAACGACCCTTTACCCATGGTTCCACTGCATCACTTGAACTAAATGACTTCAAAGACCCCGATGCTGCTATAAAAGACCAAAGCCCAAAAATAACAAAAAGTGCTCCCAAAAAAATATTGTGTATGATAAAAGCGACATTCTGCTGAAAGATGATAGATAATTCGTACATAGTGAAGGTTATAATAGTTAAAGCTCCAAGAACGAGAGTAAGAGTTAAAAGCAATTTAAAAGGAGACTTACGATCCTGATAAAAAGTACGATCAATAAAAATTAGTCCAACGGTCATTGTAAGTATTGTACTGACATCATATAATGTAATATTTCCAAATATTAAAAAGAGTAAAGTGACAGCATTCATTAAGAAAAATATTAGTAATATTAAGAGATTATTTTTCTTAGTTTCTCGCCATGTCCCAAATAAGAAGACTCCAGTTATAACTCGTAAAACTAGAAATATTATAAATAAAAAAGCGGCTTGATACATGAATTTAACCTCAAGATAGTTTGTGTTTTTAGTTTAGTTTTTTTACAAAAATATACATTATTATAAAAAAAGAAAGGTTTTGCATATTTAAACCTATCTTTATGTAAAAATTAATTCATTTTTATTATCTGATTTGTCAGTTAGTTTCACTTTCACGATTTTTTCTTTAAATATACAAAATTCAATATCATTTCAATAAAACTACAAATTATAGAAAAGAAAATGATAACTCACATACCAAAAGTGTTATACCAAAATAAAATAAGTGAAATACTGGATGATATCAGGTATCAATCTGGGAAATTAACTCGAAAGGGATATATTTATGGTCTCATAGCAATTGATCAAGACGCAAAAATTATTGCAATTGATTCTCGATTTGACAGAAAGTTAAACTACTGGGACTTAAGCTCAATTGGAGCCGCATTATATGGTGTTGCCCGTCAAGGTCAGGATTTTTTTGAAACCGAATCATTAGAACGAGCAACTATTATCTACAGTGATATGCGTTTGTTTGTAAAATCAATTGGAAGAGTTGAGCTTCGAAAAAAAGGTAAGAGAGATATTCTTATTGTACTTCTAACTGACAATGAAGTGAATTTGGGGGTAATGATCCTTCAGTTGAGCAAGTTTGCTGTAAAAATCAGAGAAGAGATCGAGAAAGACGAGCATGCAAAGAATGTTTTGAGAATGCCAGAGAAAGATATCAAAGAGCACATTAAAGAACTTAAGAAACAAATATTCAAGGATAAAATCGGAACAATTTCATAGAATCCATAAATATAGGTGATGATATGGAGTTAGAACAAAGTAATTTGGGTAAGTTAGATAAGACTAAAGTAGATCTTAGTGATGAATTTGACCTAAACGATAATGAAAATATGCTTCAATTCAAGATCGTATATTGGGGCTGTGGAGAGAGTGGAAAGACTACAAACTTCTTTAGATTGCGTGAAAAACTTGATTTATTGAAATTAACTCGTGGATATTCAATAGAAACTACTGAGGGAAGAACTCTATGGGAAGATTCTCTTTATCTATTGTTTAGCTTTACAATTAAGAATAACAAATTTAATATCATAGCGCATGTGGTAACATGTACAGGGCAAGAACGATTTTTATCTACTCGTGAATATGTGCTTGATGGTGCTGATGGGATTATGTTTATTGCGGACTCAGATCCAGAAAAATTAGAACAAAATAAAAGAAGTTTTAGAGAATTACTGAGTTTTGCAAAACCTAAAAATATCCCATACTTAATTCAGTTAAACAAAAGAGATTTAGAGGATGCTATCCCAATTAAAGATTTCAAACTTCAATTGGGCCTTCCTTTACAAGCAAAATATCCAGATGGAACATATATAGTATATCCGGCAGAGGCATTACAAGGGAAGAATGTTGTTCAATGTTTTCAAGATTTAATACTTCAAGTGATTTTTAACTACTTTAAAGATTAATTAGGTAAGATTTACCAAGGTGGCTTAATGGATACAGGCTCAGATTTTATCAAACCGGAATTTTTAAATATTATATTCTTTCAACAGAAAAATTTAGTGATCTTTCCATATATTGACTTAAAACATCTTCATGCATTAGAGAATTATACAGCAGGATACAATGTAATTGACCTTGAATCTACAGCACTAAATAACTTAAGTGAAATTATTGAATTCGAGTCGAACAATTCATATTCTCAAAACCCTACTCTTTTTTTTATTTATAATGTAGATCGTGGGAATGTGAAAAAAATAATGGGCTTAAATGGAATTCGTTGTATCATTAATTCAAATGAAAACATTAGTGATTTAGCGAATGGAAGTAAGTTTATTTTTTTTAATAAGAAAAATAGTCAATTTCTCAACTATGATTTAAGTGATTCAGAGTTAGAATTTGAGACTTATTTAATATCAACTTCGCAAGATGAGGAGATTTTGCTAGAGAAAATTCACAAAATCAAAATTGCGGCAAGTAGGATATTTCGCGAATTGAATCAAAATAATAGTCTAGAACATCTTCCTGATATTTTAAGTGATTATGATAAAAAGTATTGGGATTCTATTTTGCAATTTACTAGTCGTTATTATGATATAATTATCCCTAATATTTCCAATGTTAAATTTAAGCAACGGAAGCAGTTAAAAGACTTCTCAGATGAATATGAAGTGCTTATATCTACTAATAAACCAATCGGAAAAGAGTTTATTCAGGTAATTCATGAGTACCGAAGCAAAAGGGTAAATCCACAACATTTAGAATTAGAAGAATTGTACAATCCTTTAAGGCTTTATAATTATTTGCGAAATCATCATTGGAAAAACGAAATTCCTAAAGATTTTATTTCTGATTGGGCTCAGATGAAAATATCTGGATATAAATTAACTGAAGCAGACCAATCAGATTTTGAAACAATTTTAAAGCAAATTGGCGCAACACAAAGTCTATTCCAATTAGCTCCACAAGTTCCCGAATCTCATATTGTAACAAAAAACCACACTATAAGTATTCCTTCCCCTCATAATGAATGGTGGAAATATAAACAGTGGGTACTTAATTGTGTAACTTATATTGAAGGAATAATAAGTACTAATAACTTTTCTTCTGAGTTTCACTCATATTTAATGAAAGAGTTTTCGGATATAAGTAATCTCATCGCTTCAAGCTCTCCTGAAACTAAAACACAAAATGAAGATAAAGAATTACTATTAGTTGATATTACCAACATTTTAAATATGGATAAAGATGAGATTAATAATATAAAGGTTGATAATATTCAAAAAGTTAGTGATGCTGTAGTTTCAAAAGGATATACTTCAAGAATGATTGCGGACGCTTCTATGAGACATCGTGTTGATGATGATGATATTTATGCTGAAATGATCGAGGATAAGATTATAATACAAGCTCCTTCAGCAGTTAAAGCTGATGAATATATTTTAGAAGTTGCTAGGGTAGAGAACTGTAAATTTCTTACTAATGATAGATTTGAGGAATATTGGGATGAATTTGGAAAAGATTGGATCTTTAATCATCGTCTTACATGTTTATTTTTTAACGGAAAATTTATCATTCGGAATAAAGTATTAAGATAGAAGTGCTTCCACTAATGTGTATAGTTTCTTCTGCAAAGGATTATTACTTTTTAAGTTTGAAATAATTTATAAGAGTAATATATTTATTTTCTCTTATAGAGAAGCTAATTTTTTTTTTTTT
>JAUWHL010000009.1 GCA_030605895.1 Promethearchaeota archaeon
GATTCTATTATTTTTAAAGTAATTTTTAGAGCACAAGAACAATTTGAAAATAAAAATCTTACTTTAAGCTTTAAACATTTAGTTTTTGAAAATCCATTATCAGTTCAAGCCCAGTCTATTTTAGAATTAAAAAAATTAAGTGAAACAAATCACCATATAATCAATTTTCAAAATATTGAAGAAGTTCTCATCATAGGAAACCCTGTAGATGACTTTATATATAATTACTATCTTGTTATCCTGTTCTCACTTAAAGCAGATGGGAAAAAAACAGGGTATTTAATTGGTAATATTAAGAAATTGGGTGATGTTATCATAGGAGTTTGGCCTTTTAATTCTCAACTCAAAAATACTACAGGACAAAAAGTTTTAGAAACGTATAATGATATTATAGAGAATCCACATAAATATAGTAATATTTGTTTAATATCTCAATAAATATCGAATATAGGTTTATTTAAATAAATCCTCTCTGTCATTCTCCTTTAAAAATTGTATTAATTCTTCTTCTAAGGGCATCCCTGTTCTAGCACCTAATTTTTGGATCTTTAACGCTGCAGCAGCATTAGCATATGTGATTGATTTTTCTAAATTCCATTTCTTAATCCAATATGCAACTGAAAATGCACCATTAAAAACATCGCCAGCCCCTGTAGTATCAACTATATTCTCTATGTCATAAGTGGGAATTTCTTTTTGAAATTCTGCAGTAGTAACTAAAGCCCCTTTTTTACCTAATGTAATTACTACCAGTGGAATCCCTTTTTTAATTAATTCTTTAGCACTATCTTTTGGTGTGTTACATTTTGTTATCATTTTAGCCCCTTCTTTGTTTGGTATTAGAATATCTGCCTTTAATAGCATATCTTTTAAGCTACTCCAACCTCGGTGAGCTATCTGGGATTCAAGGTCAATACTAATTTTGATGTCATGTTCTTTAGCTAAATTAATTGCTCGTTCTGATAATTTTGGATGGATCAAAGTTGTATGGAGAACTTTAGACTTAGAGATATAAGATTCTTCCAAATCTATAAGTTCTAATCTCGTTGTTTTCATATGAGGTGATTGAATAATAGTCTTTTCACCTTTAACAACAAAGATAAAATTTATTGGTGTTTTCTTCCCCTTTTTTTTAAGTAAAAGTGTAGTATCAATTTTTTCTTTTTTAAAATCTCGAACTAAAAAATCTCCGTATGAATCATCTCCAACAGCACCAATGAATCCACAAGAAACTCCAAGTCGAGCTACAGCAACTAAATAATTGGCGGTTACCCCGCCTGAAAAATAATTTTCAGTTATAGCATCAATCTTTTCATCAGGTTTTGGAAAATGAGGAATTTCAGTTACCCAATCAACTACTACTTCCCCTAACCCAATTATATCATTTTTACCCATATTTAACTCAAGCTTTTAAGAGCACCAGTAAATTTAAAGATATCTAAATAAAAAGAGAAATTTTAAAAAAACAAATAAATTATGTTTCAATCTTTTTCATTACTCTTTCCAGTTCATCATTAATATTAATATCTTTGAAATCATATACAGATATTTCATATTGGTTTGAAAAATCACTAAATTTAGCTCTCCCTTTGATGATAATATCCTTCCCTAGAAATTCAGAGGATTTCTTTTCTAAAAATTTTTCAAATTCAGGAGTTTCTTTTAGCTGTACTACATTAGCTGTTTCTACTCCAATTAATCTTTCTGCTTGTTCTCCCATAAAAGTAGTTCTAATTGTTCCAGTTCCATCATCGATTATAAGATTAATAATCATCCTAAATTCAGTATTATCTCCTTTCCCACAGGTGCAATTTTCAACTTTCTTATAACAGTTCTTGCATGCTTCATAAATAGTTATATTGTTAAGATCTTTTGCTATGAAACCTTTTATTTCAATCGTTCCTGATGCTTCAATTGACTCCACTTTAATATAATTTCCAGAAAAATTTGTAGATCTTTCTTGGTTACTAAGATCAATACTTTTAAGATTTTTAATTTCTAAGTCTTTTAACTCTAGTATTGACTCCTTAATTAAAGAAATTTCATTTCTCCTCGAAAAATTACTATATTTGACTAATGTATTTTTTAACGATAATCCTTGTCCAACATTTAATAATTTTGAATATTCTTCTGCTTTTTCACGCCATAAAGTTACCCTAATACCATCCGAATCATCGCTTATTATAAATCCCAATAAAGACACGTCTTCACCAGATTTTAAGGATATTGTTTTGATATTGTCGACTGAAGTTATAATTCCATCAAAAGAGACTACTCCTTTACTCTTCTGAAGATTTTTTATTTCTTTTGTAAAATCTCCTTTAATATCAATATCTTTATCTTTCTTTGCAATTATAGTGCTTTTATTAGCAACTAGATCAATAGTTTTTGAATCTAAACGGTTCAAACGAGGATTTAAATTAGTTATCGATATAAAATTATCGATATTATAAGCACTAATTTTTTCAGTATCTTCATTCCAGAAAGTAACTCTTATTGATCCTGTGGAATCTAGTAATGTTAAAGACCTTACACTGCCAAATCCCCCATCTTTTCTAGTAAATTCCCTTATGGGGGATATTTGAATTATTTTTCCTTCTATAGAAATTGATTTAAGATTTAAATTAATTTCATCGATATTAATTGATTTAGATGTAATTTTGGGATATTTGTTATAATCAACATCTTCAGGAGCTAAAATTATTTTTCCATATCTTCCTACATGTATTTCAATATCTCCATATTTACCTTTTTTCGCATTTCCATTAATGATTTTAACGAGTTCATTTTTCTCAAAATTAAGTTCATTAAAAATCTTTACTTGATCGTCCCAAAGTACGATTCGAGCATCTCCAGTATTATCATGTAATAGAAAAGAACCTACAAATCCATTCGTTCCATCATTTTTTTTAAAGCTATTAGTATTGTAGATTTCCTTGATTCTCCCAAAAACAGTCACATTTTTCATATTTTGAGTAATATCATTAATGAAAATTTCAATATCTTTTAAAAGATCTTTAGTTTCGTTCTTTATGTCAACACCCAATTCTTTAGCTATAATAAATAAAGCACCTTCATCAGAAATTAGACCTTTTAATTCATTTTTCTTATCTTCAACTAAATTTTGAATTTGTTTTCTCGTTAAACCAGTATCCTCAATGATCTTATTAATATAAACCTCGGTTTTCATTTCAATCATATCACTAAAAAAAATACTTTTGTTTTTAAAATAATTTAGTAGGGATTATTTAAAAAAAAAATTATTTATTTGTAATTAAAAAAAGTTTTCCTTATAAAATTTAAGAGTATTACATAAAGGTAATTTATCAAGTTGATTCTATTACAAAAAATAAATTATTTTCAAATTGTTTTTATGAGTCTTATCAATTATTTTATATTGTTGTAAATGAAAAGTTTTAAAATAATACCTGTAATAGATATTTTAAATTCAAAAGCAGTTCATGCTAAAAAGGGAGAAAGAGCAAAATATAAGCCCTTAAAATCTTATTTATTTCAATCATCTAATCCTGTGGAAATTATCAGCATTCTTAATAGTAAATATAATTTTGATTTGTTTTATATCGCAGATTTAGATTCAATTATGAAAAAAGCCCCAAACTTTCAAATATTAAAAAAAATTTTGAAAATTTCTAATATTAAGGTAATGTTAGATCCAGGAATTGTTGAACTTGAAGATATTTTTCAATTCCTAAAAATAAAAATTAAAAATCTAATTTTAGGATTAGAAACTATAAAAAATTTTAAAATAATCATTGAAAGCTTTCAAATCTTAAATCAGAACAATATTATTGTCAGTATTGATATGTATAATGGACAAATTATATCAAATGCGAAAGATATAAAGACCCAAAATCCAATAAAATTCACAAAAAAATTAGAATCTTTAGGTGTCAAAAATATTATTCTTTTAGATTTATTTAGAGTAGGTCAGAAAATTGGGGGAATTCCACAATTATATCTAGATATTTTACACAATTTTAATGGAAATGTTTTTGTGGGCGGGGGGATAAAAAATTATACAGATATCATAAATATTAAAGAACAAAACTTCTCTGGGGTATTAATAGCTACAGCTTTATATGATAGAACAATAGATATTGAAAAATTAAGAAATTTTGGTTAATATATAAGTTTTAATCTATAAAAATTACACCAGTACTCGATACATTTAAAGATTTCTTACATACTGGACAAGTATGTTTCATTCTAACCCAATCCGTCAAATGTTCTTTATGGGCTTTTGCCTCACAAATTGGACAGCCAGTAACTTCATCAAAAATTTCTATATTTTTTCCACATACGGAACATTTTGTTTTTGATGCAGTAGATATTTTGATTAATTCTTTTTTTATATCTAATGTTACACTTTCGGTGTTTTCTGCAGTAGGATTAATTTGCTTTAATTCGTCTCTTGTATCAACACAAAATATGGACCCGTCTGTATCATCCTTTTTATTACCAATCCAAACAACTTTACCTTTGAAATAACTAGACCCCTTATCTTCTAAAGTCAAGTTTAGTCTTCTATCTTCCATCACATAAGTTTGTATAACTTTTGTGTATTTTAAATCTAAATTTGCCGATAATTGCTTAACCACTTCTATTGGTTCTTTAAATACCTCCTCAGTAATATCCACTTTTGTAATTTCTTTAGGTGACATGATAAAATCTCGATATTTTTTTTATATTTAATAAAAATGATTTGATTTAAATTTTTATATAAAATTATACAAAAATAAATGTTTTGGATTTTATGGTTATTTTTATGAAATTAAAAATTTGGGTAATTATTCTTTTTATTCATAATATTAAAGTCAAATTGAAATTAATAAAGTAGTCTCTTTAATTAATTAAAATGAATTAATTTTATGAATTTAAATCCTAAATAAGTTTTTTAATAATTTTATATTATATATGATGGACCATGTCCCATAAAATCAGACTTTTAATCAGCCCTAGAACGATCGAAGAAGCTAAAATTGTTATTGATAATCAAGTAGAATATATCGATTGTAAAAATCCAGAAGAAGGGTCACTAGGCGCAAATTTTCCTTGGATCATTAAAGAAATGAAGAACTTAATTCCTTCTGATAGTTCTCAATTATTAAGTGCAACAATTGGTGACTTTCCAAATCTTCCCGGTTCAGCGTCATTAGCGGCTTTAGGTGCCGCGTTTTCTGGAGCAGATATAATAAAAATTGGATTGAAAGGTCCAAAAGACGAGAAATCGGCAATTAAACTAATGAAAAAAGTTGTTAAAGCTGTAAAAGATTATAATGATAATATTAAAATTGTTACAGCAGGATATGCTGATCGAACAAGAATGAATTCATCACCCGAATTCATGAGCATCCCAACTATTGCATCAGAATCTGGTTCTGACATAGTGATGCTTGATACATTCATAAAAGACAACTTGGGACTATTTGATTTTTTAACAGTAGACCAACTAATTCAATTTAAAAATAAAGCAAAAGGTTTAGATTTAGAAGTAGCATTAGCGGGAAACTTAAGGAAAAAAGATATACCTTTATTAATAAATATCTCACCCGATATAATAGGAGTAAGATCGGTTGTTTGCGAAGGATATGACAGAAATAATGGATCAATTAAACCAAAGTTGGTTGAACAATTAAAAGCGGAATTATATAAAAAACAACAAGAATATTTTAAGAGTCTCTGAAAAATTAGGTTATTATTTTTTGAATTAAATAAAAAATCATATACATAGATTATCTGTAAAATCTATTTTTTACTTGTTCTCTAAACAGATAGATTTACTTTTATGTATTGATGTATTAAACGTTTCTATATCGGGTCTATATGATTCAAAAACATCTAATATTTTATTATCATTTTTATTTCTGCATATTGCATAAACTGAACGACCTAATTGATTCATGCTTGCCCCTATAATATCCAATTTGTTTAAATCATTCATTAAATCTTTTACATTATCTAATTCAAGAATTTCAAGAATTTCAGTATTTTTTACAAATTCAATAGACTCATTTACAAACGTATTGATATTTGGTTTTTTAATTAATGACTTTAGCGATTTTTTACCCGCTTCTTTTATTTTTTGACTTAGGATAGGATCTGTCAAGATTGATTTTGTATGAATGATTCCAAATGAACCGCACATTACTTTTAAATTTGGTGGAATCTTTATCCTTTCATATACACATGGGAATCCTGGCTCTTTCAAAATGCCAATACTTCCATTTATTTGACCACAAACTGTCCCTAAACCTGTTCGATTTACCACTTCAGCAATGTGAGCTATCTTCCCCTTTTCTTGAGATGATAATTTTAAATTAAACAAATAATCTAGTCCAAAAATAGTTCCTAACGCTCCAGAACCACTTGCACCATACCCACATCCAACAGGTAGATCAAAAAAATGATTAACTCTTATTTTACAGGATTTTCTGATATATTTTTTAATATATTCGATGATATAATATGTAGTTTCGGCATTTTGATTTAATTTTTTACCATTGATATTAATCTCGACTTCAAGTTCATTTTTATTGTCAAGAAACTCACGTGTAATTTCTGTTTTTCCTATAGCACTAACGCAAAATCCAGCACCTCTAGAACCAATCTTCTCTGGATCCTTGATTTTGACACCATTAATTTCATCAACTATCTCAAAGAATCCAGATATTCTATGGGGTACTTTAGCAATGACTTTATTAATACTTTTAGACATAAATCTAATGAAACTTAATTTATCTAATCGACTATATATTATTACAAAGATAAATAGAATGAAAATATTATGATAGGAAAAAGTGTAATTAAAATCGGTGGCTCATTATTATTTACTAAAGATAAAGAACTTGATATAATAAAGATTCAAGAATTCTGTCAAATTTTTAAAAAAATAGAATATTCTGGAACCCATGTTATTGTATGTGGTGGTGGAAGAATTGCAAGAGTATATATAGATGCTGTAAGATCTTTTCATGGAAATGAAGCATTATGTGATACATTTGGAATAGATCTATCTCAAATAAATTCAAAATTATTAATTTCTTCTTTTCAAGATTTTGCTTATCCTTTAGTTCCAAAAACAATGGAAGAACTTTCATTAGCATTACTCTTTGGAAAGATTATAGTCATGGGAGGTCTACAACCTGGACAATCTACAACTTCTGTTGCTCTTGAAGTAACTGAATTCATACAAGCTGAAGAACTAGTGATTCTCACTGATGTTGAAGGGATCTATGATAAAGATCCAAAAAAATTTAATGATGCTAAATTGTTAAAAAGCTTAACTTATGCGGAATTACAAGATATAATTATTAATTCCTCAGGAGACAAACAAGCAGCAGCAGGAGAATATCGTATTTTTGATGCTGTCTCTTTGCAAATATTAAAAAGAAGTAAGATTAAAATCAGAGTTATGTCTGGTAAAGATCTAAAAGAATTTGAAAAATTCTGGAGAGGCGAAGAAGATATAACTTGTACAGTTATTTCTGATTGAAAATATTTAATAAATTATTTTAATCTTCAAAATTTAACTATCCTAATATAACTCTATTAAAACCTAGGTAAAAAATGTCTCAATCTTCATGGAAAGATCAAATTAAAAAAAAATGGGGGCCTCATAGTCATTGTTCTATATGTGGTAAGGCTATGTCAACTGATAAAAAATTCTGTAGTCAAGCATGTAGGGATAATTATCTTAACCAAGAGAGGAAACAGAAGAAAAAGGGAAGATTACAATGTGTATTTTTAATTGTAATGCTAGTTGTAATGTTTGCAATAATGTTTTTACCAGGATTGTTTTAATAAATAAGATTTAAAAAAAGGATTTAATACTACTTTTTTAGATATTCTTTTAAAATTTTTTTAAAAAGATTAATATTATAATTTCATTTTATGATTATATGAAATGTTTTACAATTTTTCTAGCAGGGATAACCAAGCTGGTCAACGGTGCCGGACTTTTTTGGAAAATAATTTCCAATAACCGAACTCAAGATCTAATTAATATATTACCTATTGGTTGATGTAATGATTAATGAGATATCCGGTGAGATAGCTCTTCGTGGGTTCGAAAAAAACTACGTAAAGCGGAGTTTTCGATAATCCCACTCCCTGCATTCTTTTCATTATTCAGTTATTTTTTTTAGAACTTTATTCAAAAAATTAACTAAAGGTTTTATTATCTCTTCATCATCCTTTTTGCTTTTTAAAAATAAAAGGAGAAGTACTGGAGTTTTAAGGATATTTGAGGCTCTTTCCGCAATGATTGTGCTTAACATTTTTGTGTTCATACCAAAGAGGTTATATGATGCTGTTGGTGCTCTAATCCCTTCAATAATAGGTGGACTTCCTAATGTTACGTTCCCTATCCCCATACTGGGTTGATCAGAAATTAATAAAAGAAAACTCTTGTGTAATTTAAATAGATTTAAATATACTGTGATGTCCTCAATTTTTATATTTTCCTTAGCTAAGAGCTTCATTTGTAGTATTAATTACGTCTTTATAATTTAATTTTACAATTGAAAATTGATGTTTTGTTATGACAATGCTTATATTGTTTAATTATATTTAAAAATTATATTAAAATTGCTTATAATAGATTAATATAATATTAAAAAATCACTCTATAGAAATTCTAAAGTGTCAAAAATCAAGGTTAATAATAGCAAAAACCTCAATAATAAAATACTTATTTGTTATAATTGTGGATTTCGAGTCGAAGATCAAAAGCTAAAATTATGTCCAAATTGTCAAGTAATCCTAAATCCTAATACATATATCAATTGGAAGAAAAGTTGGTATGGATTTTTATGTTGTTTATGTATTGTTCCTTTTTTTATAGTTTTCATAGTTAATCTTTTCCTATGATATTTTGGGTAACTTTAATCAAAAGATATCACTACATCAGATATCCTCTGTCTTCGAATGTCAAAATCATGATCAAGATGGATTGTTAAGCAATGTTGATCTTTTTTCTCCAGGTTTTTATGAACATAACTAATAGGAACTACAGGTAATTCTGATTCCAATACTGCTTTTTTTGGAACTGGAACAGGAATAATCGCTTTACACCGTTCGCAATTCACTAATACTACTTTAACATTGGAGGATTCAAATTTTTTCATTCTTTCTAATACATCAGTGGATAAATTTGAAGTATCTAAAGTAATTTTATCTTTTTGTTTAGGTGCAGAAGGAACGACTGGAATATCTAATTCTAGATCTTCGTCTGATAAGTATTTTGTTTTATTTTTTTTTTCTTCTTTCAAAGAAGTTGTTTTAATTTCTTCTCTTTTTATTTCTCCCCCACCAGTTTTACCTTTCTTTTTTTTAAAAGTAGACGATTTATTTTCCTGATTTTTATCCTTTTTAGTCAAAAATCTCACATCTATTAAATAAATCAATTATCTAATTCTTAAGATCAACTAAAATTATAAAAAATTTATATATTTTGAATTCGAAATTATCATTTCTGTTTGTAAATATAAAAATCTGAATAATTACTTCGGAATAAATAATATAAAGAAAATATTAACCAAATACAAGTGAATTGTATTATAATCATTGGTTGTCTAATTCTTTAGACTCCAAAAATTACTCTTAATTCATTATAAATTTTTGATAACTCAGAAATTATTTGAGCATTATTTTGTTGAAGATAATAATTAATATAACCCGCCAATCCCTCACTATCTTTAATCCAGTCTAAAAAAGCTTGAATATCACCTTTAAGTTGAGGATCTACACTTGGACCGACACTAGGAGAAGGTGCTGCCTCTGTAGATGCTGCCCCTTCCATTTGAGCCGGTTTTTGACCCATTTGAGCATTTGAATCCAGATATGGTCCTTGTGTGCTCATAGATCCTACAGCCCTTTGAACATCCATAGCGGCACCAATGGCATAGCCATCAGGGTCTAGGTAGACGATTAGTTTGTGTTCGTCATCTTTTGACGCAACAATGGCCCCTTCACCTTTGTAAGACATCGCAACCAACCGTTCAGCTTCCATCTGTAATACAGAATATTTCACTCCTGATACCATTATGAATTGAGCACTTTGACCAATCCAACTTGATACTATTCTACCGATGTCTGCGCTAATGTCCCAATTATCTGTGGTATAAATAATTTCTTTACCTTTAACTACAGCTGCAGCGATAACATGGGGATCATTTTGCATTAAATCATAAACAGCGGTTTGTGGGTCGACTGGCATTTTTTTCTCTTTATTCTGGTAATTTATAACTAAAATAATACTAAAGTCATTACGTAATATTATAAAATAATTATATACTATTTTATTAAAAATTTATCGAAAACATAATTTTAATTAATTTTTTTCTCTATTTTTACATTAAATTTTCCAAATTCCGGTTGCTCATGTGATTTGATCTGATTAAAATCTTTATGTATGGTTTCCTTATAACTATCTTCAAATGGAATTTTATTTTCAAAAAAAAGCGTATGATAAATATCATTTTTTTTTAAATTTTCCAAATGTTTTTCTAGACTATTAATATTTTTAAATAATTTTCTACATACCGGACAATTTGGGGATTGCTTTTCCAAAAGATCTATTGGCTTTTTTTTGACAATAATTTGAAAATTTTTCTTTTTATTAAACAAATCCAAATCATACAGACAAAAATAACTCATAAGATTTCCATAGGATGAATACTCAAAAAAAGCTTTACTTCCATGGGTGCATTCCCAATATAATACAGTAGCGTTACATTTTGGACATTTTGATTGAAAAACTCGAAGATAACAATGTTTTCTATGGGGCTTATAATAATGTCGCATTATATTAAGAGAAAGAAGGAATTTATTAAAGTGTTTCGATCTAATATTAAATTCAAAAATTGTAAACTGAGTTTATTATTAATGGATAAATCCTCAAAACGCAAACATTTAAATGCGCAAGATTAATTATGAAAATTAAAGAAGAGAATTTATAAAGGGTTGGTATAATTGGATCTTTCATTCCCTCAAAAAAATTTCAATTTATGCCCAGAATGTGGTAACAAAAATTTAATCTCAGATGATTCTCGTGGTGAGATAATTTGTAACCTATGTGGATTAGTTTTAAGTCAAAGACTTATAGATTCGGGACCAGAATGGCGAGCATTTACATCAGAGGAGGCGAAAAGAAAAGTGAGAGTAGGAGCCCCTACAACACTTACTCTTCATGATAAAGGCTTGAGTACTATGATCGGTTGGAATAATAAAGACGCATTTGGAAAAAATATAAGCCCTAAAATGAAGGCTGAAGTTTATCGATTAAGAAAATGGCATGTAAGAACACGTACTAATAAATCAATTGATAGAAATTTAGCTTATGCAATGAATGAATTAGATAGATTTTCTTCTCAACTGAACCTTTCTAAAGATTTGAAAGAATCATCTGCTCATATTTATAGAAAAATGGCTAATAAGAATTTAATTAGAGGCAGATCTATCGAAGCAATGCTAATTGCCTCAATTTATTTGTCTTGTAGATTAAATACTATACCAAAAACATTAGATGATTTCATAGAATTTGCTTCAGTGGATAAGAAAAAGGTCGCTCGCTGCTATAGGTTAATTTTAAACGAGCTAAAATTAAATATAAAAGTATCTTCTCCAATAAATTTCATACCACGGTTTTGTGCTGAATTAAAACTTTCTGGAAAAACTCAAAATAGGGCGGCCTCAATTTTAAAACTGGCAAAAAAGTATCGCATCACAGCCGGAAAAGCTCCAACAGGTCTAGCAGGTGCAGCATTATATGTTGCTGCAATACAAGAAGGAGAACGGCGTACTCAAAAAGAAATCTCAACGGCAGCGGGAGTTACAGAAGCAACTATCCGGAATCGGTACAAAGAATTAGTAAATCATTTAAAATTCGAAATAAAAATATAGAAAATTTTCTTTTTGATTTTAATAAAGGATATAGATTTATGGATATTTAATAAAATGAATTAGATCTAACGAACTTTAATACGTTTTATAACATCTGGGCGCTTCTTATATAAAATTCGAAATCCACAGTGAGAACATTTTATGCCTGGAAGAGCACTCAATTCCTTTTTGCTGACTTCTTTACCACAACTCTTCCTAGCACACACATATTTCATAATTATTCTAAATTCCCCATAATTAAAATATTTTTCCTTTAGAAAAAGCAATTTGTAAACAAGAAGAGCTTGTTAAAAATAAATTTAACTTAGATGTATAATGATTTTTGTGTATCATCTGTATCAACAAGTTGGAGTGTATCGAGATCTTTTTCTAATTGATCTCTTTTAAGCTGAAGGTTTTTTGTAATATCTTCTATATTCTCCAAGGAATATTTCTTTTTTATTGGTAAAGTAAAGGATTTTTTAAGCATTTCTAAAAGAGTAATTGATGCTTTAAGATCGGTGATATCTTCATTAATCATAGCAATATTATCCGTTTCTGCGAGAAAAACTAATCCATCAATGTTAAACCTTGCTTTTGCTAAAGTTGGAATTAAACCATTTGCCCCAATTATTACACCTTTCTGAATTTTCTGACAATTATTTTCTGTTAAATAATGTTTTAATAATTCACGATTAGTTGAGCTAAGATAGATTTTAGGTAGTTTTGAAGTGATTTTTCTACTATTTACAGGATAAGCCCCTAGAGCGATTATTAATTTTATACCATATTGATGAATAATTTCAGTTAGAAAGTTAGAAATTTTATATATCCCTTTCGGAGTGAGACTTTGCGCATCAGCAGTTATTAACAATATATCTCTTAATTCATTTGGATCCTTCCAATATAGAATTTCAGCTTTAGGAGCTGATAATAAACTATCATCCACGATAGCTCCCGCGGGATAATCCTCAAAAATGATATCAATTAGATTTTTAGCGTTAAGTTGCCCTATAAGAGAATCTAAAGCAAATTTTCCAACATCAGCAATCCCCGGCATTCCTAATATACAAAGGGGTCTTATAAAGTCTTCTTCCTCCATATTTTCATGTTTTATAACTCTTATTCCTTCCATAACTTAAACCTTATTTAATAATAAACTTGCCTAAGAATAGGGTGTTTTTATCAGTTTAAAAACGATGTATTATCCTAGTAGACACAAGATTTAGTGTAAAACTAATATAATCATATTATCAAAAAATTAAATTTAGAATGACCTCTTATTCTCCTTATTACACAATATCAAATCTTAGGATGTCAATAAAATATAATTGTAGAATGTGTGGTACTTGTTGTCATGAGGTTCCTGGAGATTATATAAAAAGAATTCCCCTATATCCCGATGAAGCTAACACACTTATTGAGATAGCGAAAGAACGGGATATCGAATTTAAAATAATCGAAGACCTTGTGTTTCCTGATATTAAAAATGAAAAAATATTGATTATCACCTATCGAATAAAATTAGATAATGAAAATCAAGGTTGTCCTTTTTACGATGATTGTTATGGGTGTACTGTTCATGATAATAAACCATTAGCATGTCAGGCATATCCCCTCGCATTAAAACGTGTAGATGCATTTAATTTTGAGATTTCAATTGATCCTCTATGTAATTTTGTTATTGAATATTATAATGAATTAGAGAACATAGATCTAGAACAATTGAAAGAGGTTTTTAAAGAAGAGTATCCAAAGGCTGAAAATTTTTATAGAAAAAATAAAAAATTAATATTTAAAATAAGGAAGCTAGAAGCATTAAAAAAAATAATTATACCCCGTCAGATAAGTTTGGAAGAATTTAATAAATATTTACAAAATTGGAATAGAGAAAATATTTCAGTTAAATAATTAGAAAAGAAGTTTCATATTTTAAGCTTTAAATCTCGGAGTAACTCATTAAATTTATGGTCTTCTAAGTTTAGAATTTGATATTTATTTAAAGCTTCACTAATTATTTGAGCTAATATATGTTTACAAAAATTATGATTTCTCTTTATAACAACATTTTTATAAAAATCTTGACATGAACAAAACAATTTTGGATAAATCAAATGCTCTTGATTTTCACCTTTCGCAGCCCAAACTGTTCTATTTGAAGGTGTATATATATATTTTATAATTCCTCTTTTTAATACATCAATAACATTTGTAGATCTACCAGGAAAAATTGTATCTAAAAAGGAAATGAATTCTTCATCTATTAGTTTCTTTTTCTTGGCCTTTATAAAAACTTGAATTAATAAATCTTTTGACATTGTATCGATTTTCTACTGTTAAATATATTATTATCCGTAATAAAAAAAAATATTTGTATTAGTATTGAAATCTTTAGTACTTTTTATATTTGAAAAAAGAGTGAATTGTAATACGAAAGAAAAAAAAATGAATTATGTTAAGACTTTTTGAAATCAAAAATAAAAAACGTATCTGTTCGATATGCAATGAGTATGTTGATTCCAATAAAATCCATGTAATTATAGAAGTCAATACAGTGCCACCTACTCTATTATTTTTCCATTTTCAACACTATAAATGTTTTTTAGATACATTAAACCATTATTTTAAGAATAAAAATGATGAAAAGTTTGAGAAATTTTTAAAACAACCAATTTGCGAAATTGAACAAGAACAAAAAATGGCAAAAGAACAGGGATTTGAAACAGATTTCGATAATGATCTAAGCGAAGTACGAAATTTCCTTGTTTATAAAGGTATAAAAAAGACTTTAAAAACCGAATTTATGTGTATCCTTTCTAAAGATAAAACAACCATTAAAGAATGTTTTAAGTGTGAAATGGGAAAATTACTTTTATGCAATAAATGCATACTCTTTTCTATAAAGCCTAAGATGAATAAATTTGAAATAAAAAAGAGAGTATAAGATGTCGGAAATTAAAAAGAGTAAAAAAGTAAAAGAGCGTGGACATCGAAAAAAAAAATTTGGAGACGATGAGAGCAAAGTAATTTCCTTCAGGATAGCTAAAACAGTTTATGAGAATAACAAGGAGGAGATTAGAAATAAAATCACTAAAGTTATAGAAACGGAAGTAAAGAGGAAGAAAGCAAAAAATTCA
>JAUWHL010000324.1 GCA_030605895.1 Promethearchaeota archaeon
TTATAGAGATCTAATAAGAATTTATATTCTGGAATCGGAGCATGGATGTTAACACCTAAAGTCTCCCATTGATATACATGTGCAATATGGTCCATATGTCCATGTGTACAAACATAGTCTGAAATAGGACCATAAAAATCATTAATCTGATTTACTAAATATGGTTCTATGTTTAAATCCAAAATGACAGTTTTTGTATTTCTTCCTTTCTTAGGTAGGATAATAAGCCCATCACAACAAGAAAAGTAATATGGTGGTTTTTTTTGATGAGCAAGTAAAATATCTTCTTTTACTTTGCTGAGTTTTAGGTTATCTATTTTTGGAAGAGACATCAAACTATAAAATGCTGATAAATTAACCCAATTGCATTAAAAAAATAAATCAAACTTTAATAAGTTGACTTTAATAGGAGTAAAATATCTTCTGTTCTCTAAAAATCCTTAAAAAAAAGAAAATAAAAAAGAATTATAAACCTTTAGGACCTTGTTTATAAATTTCATACGCTTCATCGACTGAAGCATTATCATGAACGATGGCTCTTACAGCTTGAATCATACCTAATGGGCTGTCACTTTGAAATATATTTCGTCCCATATCAACGCCTTTTGCACCCTTTTCAACTGCATTCTTACTCATCTGTAGTGCATCTCTTTCTTCAATCTTCTTACCCCCTGCAATCACTACTGGTGCTGGACAGATGCTAGTTACTTCCTCAAAATTTTCACAATAATATGTCTTTACAAAAGTAGCACCTAATTCTGCTGCCATTCGACTTGCCATCCCAAGATATCGTGCATCTCTTACCATTTCTCTTCCCACGGCAGTGACAGCAAGCACGGGTATTCCATATTCTTGCCCAAAATTTACAAGTTTGGAAAGATTCATTAAACTTTGTTTCTCATATTCTCCACCAACGAAAATAGAACAAGTAATAGCAGACACATTTAACCTAATAGCGTCCTCAATTGAAACATTAATCTCTTCATTAGATAATTCCTTGAGCATACTAGCTCCTGCTGATACTCGTAAGACTATCGGTACATCGAGTTCTGCTGGTACACAATTTCTCAACATGCCTCGAGTTAACATGAGAGCATCAGCATATTCAAATAATGGCTTCATATCAGTAAAACATTTTAATTGACCTGGAATATTTCCAAAATAACCGTGATCGATAGCTAACATTACGCAACGTCCAGATTTAGGTTTGATAATTCTATTTAGTCTGTTTTGAAAGCCCCAATCACCCACTACGACCATTTTTTGTTCCCTTTTTAATATTTTGAATATAATTTAAGATTATTTTTTAGATAAATTAATGATCGTTATTTTATTTTTTCAAAAAAACCTAAAAAGTAAAACCTATGCAAAAATATTTAAAGTACAATTAAGAATTCTCCAACTTTATTCTTGATCTTAGAAGCAATCTTTTCTGAAATATTCCGTTCAACTTGAGGTGGGACGGATTCTACTCTCATTATTAATGAAGGAGATTAAAAAACTCTTTTTTCCAGATTTGATATTCAATTACATAATTAAAACCACAAACTATTTCTATATATCTATCTTCAATTAGTTTTTTCAACTTTTTTGCACCTTCCTTAGTCTTTTGTATCGGACCGTAAGGATTTAAGATGAAACTCGAACCTGATTGTATTAAATAATCACTAACAAATAATGCATTTTCTAAAATATAAAAAGTAAATCCTGGTATATGCCCATCAATATGAAATGCTTCAATTCCTGATAACTTAAAATCTTGGCTAAATTTTCTGTCAAAATGATGGAATTTCGAAATAGAATGTTCTGAATCATTTTTGTGAATCCACACAAAGGTTGTATAATATCCTCTATAAAGATTGGATGCCCCAAGAAAATGATGGTGTGAAAATAATATTTTATCCATTTGATCTAAATCTTTAGTAAACGTGGATGGACAATCAATCCAAATTTTTTTATTTTCAATCTCAATACAATAAGCAGAATGTTCCAGTCCTAAAGCTGGATGTGCTTTCAAACGACTTATTTTGTCATTTACTTTAGAACTCACAACTTTATATTTTTGAGAACATTCTTCTGCGGTAATAAAATTTTCATTAGAGGCACCACAAAAAGGACATAATTGTGGATAATATCCTATCATATTATAACCACATTTTTGGCAAACATATTGTTCTTTAAGATATATCATTTCACTTAATTTGTTTGAGATTATCTAAATATTAATAAAACTTCTTTTGGATTATTTCTTATTGATTAGATTAAAATTTTTTTTATATATTAAATTGGTACAATTATGAATATTAACGTTTCTGAAGAAGATTCGAAATACATGTATGACTTTGTACGAAGAGTTATTGACGAAATTGGACCAAGAATGTCATGTAGTTCACAAGAAGCAGAAGCAGCTGAATTTATCAAGAATGAGCTTGAAAAATCCTGCGATGAGGTTTTCATGGAGAGATTTACATGTCATCCAAAAGCGTTTTTAGGTTGGATTAAGTTGGATATGGTTATGATAGTAATTTCGATTCTTCTTTATTTTATAAGTCAAATATTTACAGAGCAATTCTGGTTATTAGTTATAGCTATAATATCCTTTCTTTTTGTATTAATACCGTTTTTAATTATGTGGGAAGAATTTTTTAATTACAGAGAGTTTATTGATCCATTATTTCGTAAGAAATCCTCACAAAATGTAATTGGTAAATTTAAGTCAGAAGGAGAGTTAAATAGAATTATAATTTTTTCAAGTCATATGGATACCGCCAGTGAATTTAAATTGATGAAACTATTGGGATGGAAATTTATACCCATGGCATTTGGAGTAATTTTTCTTATGCTAATGTGGTTGGTTCTTTCATTTTTACATTTAACCCTAATTTTAATCGGATTCATTAGTCTAAAAGCAATTTTTCTGAATATTATGATTTGGGCTCTTATTATTGGAAGTCCTTTTATTATCCTTCTTTACTTTTTTGTACCATTGGGAGAGAAGGGAAATGTAGTACCCGGTGCAGTAGATAATCTAAGTAGTTGTTCAGTTATTCAAGGAATGGGACGATATCTAAAAAAAAATAGAGAAATTATCCCACCTAACACTGAGATAAGATTGATTAGCTTTGGATGTGAAGAAGTTGGTTTGAGAGGGGCATATCGGTATGTAGAAGCTCATCATAAAGAACTAAAAAAGTATGACACTCTTGTTGTAAATATGGATGGACTTGAGAAACCCGATCATATTTATATAATAGAATTCGAACCTACTACTAGAACTTGGCACTCTGAGGAAGTCATTCAAAAATTATTAAAAGCAGCAGAAATAGTAAATATCAAAGCAAAACTTATAGGCTCAGGAAGATTAGAAAAAGCACTTGGTCGTTTAACTGGCGGTTCTGATGCTGCTGTTTTTTCAAAAGCGGATATTAAGGCAGGATTTATAAATGCAGCAGATTGGAAAAACCGTTCTAGCTATTACCATCAATCTGGTGATACTCTTGATAAAATTGAAAAAGGGACATTAGAAGCTGTTTTACAAATCATTATAGCTTTTTTGATAAATGAGTCAAAATCAAAATCATAATTTTTATAATTTCAATTCTTTTAACAATTAATTTTCATTTAGTTTTGTATATTTGGATTTATATTAGGAGATATTTATGGATATTGAAATTTCTAATGAAGATTCCGATTATATGTATAATATCGTACAAAAGATAATTGATAAATGTGGACCGCGAATGCCGTGTAGTCCTCAAGAAGCCAAAAGCGCTGAGATTATTAAAAAAGAACTTGAAGAAACATGTGATGAGGTAAAGATTGAACCATTCAAATGTCATCCAAGAGCTGCCCTTGGGTGGATAAGAATAGTAATTTTTATTGTTCTTTTGTCATTTTGCTCATTTTTCTTAATAAAATTATTTCAGGAATCATTCTGGGCATATTTTTTATCTGTTTTATCATCATTATTTATATTTATAGGAATTTTAATTGCTTGGGAGGAGTTCTTTTGTTATGAAGAGTTTATTGATCCTATATTTAAAGAAAAAGACTCACAAAATGTTATAGGTAAGATAAGAACTACAGGTGAAATTAAAAATGTCATAATTTTTTCTGGACATCATGATAGTGCTTTACAATTTAACCTTTTAAAGTATTTAAAACATGGTTATGTAATAATTGTATTATTAGGGTTTGGAATTCTTTTCTTTTGGTTCATAGCTTCCTTAATTTTCCTAATATTAACCATCTTTACATTTGTGTTAGATTTTGCTATGATTTATGACTTTTTTTTAAACATAGCACTTTGGTTATTGATAATTGGGGCTATACCATTAGTGATTTTACTTTTCTTTGTAACTCCAGGAAAAAGAGCTAATAAGGTTCCTGGGGCAGTAGATAACTTAAGTGCAGTTGCAATTGTATTAGGTATTGGAAGATTTCTGAAGAATCATAAAGAAGTAATACCTAAAAACACAGAAATAAGGCTGATTTCATTTGGATGTGAGGAAGCCTTTTTAAGGGGTGCCTACCGTTATGTAGAAGCTCACTTAGAAGAATTGAAAAATTATGATGCAGAATGCGTTAATCTAGACACAATTCAAAGTATAGATTATCTTACATTTTCAGATAAAGAACCAACAACTAGAACGATTCATAGTGAAGAAGTTGTTCAAAAACTTATTAAAGCAGCTGAACTAGTTGGTGTTAAAGTAAAAGTTGCTAGTTTAGGAGGAGTAAGCTTTCTTGAAAAAATTGTGGGTCTAATTGGTGGAGGTACTGATGCTGCTGCTTTTTCAAAATCAAATATCAAAGCGAGTAGCATCACAGCTTTGAATTTACTAAAGATAGTTCATTTCTATCATCAAGAAACCGATACTCCTGATAAAATTGAAAAAGGAGTCTTAGAAAATACATTAAAAATTTGTATTGGGTATTTAATAAATGAATCCAAAACAAATTAAAAAAAAAAGGGTGCTGGTATAAATTATCAGCTATTATTTTTAACTATTAATTTTGTTAATCCAATTAAAAGAACCATCGGTATGACTCCAAGACCGAATATTAGGAATAAGGCTATATTTAGATAGGCAGGATTTGAAATAAAGAAAGGAACTAAGAATAACTGTCCAACAGAATCTAGTAAGTAATGAGCTAATATAGCTGGAAGTAAACTCTTTGTTCTAACATAAATGTAAGCAAAAGCAATCCCTACACAACTTGCGTATATTGCTTGCATAAGAGTTAGAAATAAATCTGCTCCGAATATTAAATTTGTTAGATGGAATAAGCCAAAAAGAACACC
This sequence comes from Promethearchaeota archaeon, assembly GCA_030605895.1. Classification (GTDB taxonomy): domain Archaea; phylum Asgardarchaeota; class Lokiarchaeia; order Sigyniarchaeales; family SOKP01; genus Loki-b32. The sequence continues at coordinate 5,306 of JAUWHL010000324.1, forward strand.
ATTTAAAATGATTGAGGTTCTATTTGAATATTTCTTTAATTGCAAATTTAATATAACACCCCTAAATGCTACTTCTTCCCATATGCCCGGTATGAGCATAAGAATGAATATAAACCAACCAAAGCCTGTGGTTATACTTGGATTTCCAAACAGAATACTCCAATCAAGGAACCATGTTCCAAATAGATTTCCAACTAAGATTAGACTTAAACCAAATATTACAATGCTAATAACTCCAAGAAAAATATTACGCCAGAGAGGTTTAACCGTACTTAATCCAATTGTTCGAGAAAAGTCTTTAAAAGATTCTTTCCTAGGAAGCTTTAAACCACGAGGAACCACCACAAACCATAAAAGTGCAAATAAACCAAAAGATATAACGAATTCTAGAAACATAACTTCAAGGAAAGATAGATTCACTATTATGGGTAAAAAAAGTAATTCTATAGGTATTACTAAAAGCCCGAAACAAAAAATTAAAATCATAAGAGAGGCTGTGCCAATATTTACATGTTCTCTTAGAAAACCTCCAGTAATATAATCCTTTATTTTTTCAACCTTAGGAAACATTCTGGTAAAAACAAATATTAAAGTTGCCAATGATATAATACCGATTATTCCCATAACTAATATTGTAATCTCAAACCCGATGAAGCTTATCAGAATAATTCCAGTTATTAGAATTGCCATGTATATTCCCATTTCGGATAAGATCATACTAACCCATTTAATAATCTTATGTTCCTTATTCAATTCCTCAATAACGTATTTATATTTCATTTGACCAAATAGTTTAATTTTCATTTCAAACATAAATAATAAGAAAGTCCAAGCTATGGGTAAGGTAATTAAAAGTAGTAAAATTACAATAATCGAATTCAAAAGGATTGTAAGCACTATTGAGGCTAAAATAAGAGATAATCCTTGAATAGTTAACATTAAAAGTAACTTGGCTTTCGCCTGATCTCGTGGGAGAATCGGTAATGAAGCTACAGTAGATGAGCCTGATTCTTCAAGATTCAGAAATCCTACAATTAACATTGGTGGAATGAATAGATAAACAGCAAGAATAATTGACCATAATATTAATATCCCCGCTGTTGATGTAACTTCCATGGCAATCGGTGCTCCCATTGTTAAAACTATCAATAATGGATAAAAGATGGGAAAAAAGACAAACATAAATGATTGTATATCACGCGTAGATGATACGATATCTTTCCGAATATATGCTTTAATGGGTGAAATAGGCTTCACTTCAATTTCAAGATCCCTTTTTTCCACTTTTTCAATTTTAATCTCTGATGAAATCGCGCTATGTAGTGCTTTTTGAGCATATTTAAATAAACCCCATACCAATAGTATAAATAAAGCGAAACCAATAAGCGAACTGAGTATTAAACCCCATTGTAATTGACCTGGAATAGTACTTAATGATACTAAATACGCGGGAGCAAAAGGGTATGGTATTAAGCCTAAAATAATAATCAAAAATATGTTAGGTTCAGTATTAGCGAAAATTTCAAAAAGGCTCTCAACCGCATTTATTCCCCAGCTAAAAATAAAACTACTTGAAAAAATAACGATAAAATATCCAAGCATCGTAAGAGTTCTAACCAAACCCGCTCTTTTTGATCCAGATTTCGATTCTGAAAAAAGGAAACTCATCTTTTCCCCAATAATGACTAAAATGCTAAAGCTTAATATAACATTAAAGAAAGAGACTAATAATGATATTAAGAATATCAAGATATTTTGTGTTGCAATTAACATAATTATTGGAAATCCAACCACTAATACTATTAATGGGATATCGAGATTGCGAAATATAGTCATTATACCAATTTTTTTTAAATTTTTTTTAGAAAAAGGAAGTGTCTGCAACCACTTGAAAGAATTGCCCGACATGAAAGAACTAGTTGAGATCATACCAAACATTAACGAGTACAGAATTGTCAATCCAAAATAAAGCATAAATAGTAGTGATGAGATAAAAAAGAGTGTATTTATCGTATTTGTACCATTACTAAGACGTTCAGATATTTCAAAATAGGTAAATAATGGGAGAATAGGTAAAAATAAAAAGAGAAATGCAAATGAAATTTTAAGTGCTATAAATTGATTTCTAATATAATTTTTGTTTTTTTTAAATTTTTCAATAAGCCTTGCTTGATGAGCACCTGCGCTTGCTATTTGACTCTCCATTAAAATTTCATAGCATGTATATTTTGATAGACTGTAATATTTTAATTTTTCTTCTTCCATCTTTAGTTACCTTGTAATTTTCTGATTTTAAAGGATTCTCTTAACTTTTTAACTATTTCATCGACAGAAGTATCTTGCTCAGTTAACCGTAAGAAAACATCCTCTAGGTTTGCTCCAAGTTTATTAGATTGTTGGCGAAGTTCTTCCATAGTACCAATTCCTACCATTTTACCTTTATTTATGATCCCTATCCGATCACATAAATCTTGTGCAATTTCCATAATATGTGTTGAAAATAGAACTGAACCTCCTCTTTGTGTATGAAGTTCCAATATAGATTTAACAACTCTTACTGATTTCGCATCTAAACCTGCAATTGGCTCATCTAAAATAAGTAGATCTGGATCATGGAGTATAGCAGCAATAATTTGCAATTTTTGCTTATTACCATGGGATAATGTGGCAATTAATTGATCATAATATTCATCTGCATCCAAACTTTCTAAATATTCTTTTGCGAGGGCAGTAGTTTTTTCTCCATCTAACCTTCTTATAGATGCTATAAAATTAAATAAGTCTTTAGGTGTTAATGATTTGAAAATCAGAGGTTCTTCAGAGACGTACCCTATACGACGTTTGATTTCTACTTCGTCTCTTTCAGGATTTAATCCAAATACTCTCATTTCACCTTCATTAGGTTCAAGGAGTCCTAATAAGAGCTTTATAGTCGTTGTTTTACCTGCGCCATTAGGACCTAAAAGTCCAAAAACTTCACCTTGTTGAACAGCAAAAGAAATACCATTTACTGCTTTAACATCCCCAAAGAATTTCTTTAATCCATTAACTCTAATTATTTCATGATTTGACATTTTCATTCATTAAAATTGACTATTTTACATAAATTTTATTGATAAAAATATTGTATATTTCTTTATATATTCACATATAATCTTATATTTAAATTTTATTAAAAGATATATATCATGGAGAAATAAAGCCCTACTTATAAATGCTTTGTATTTCAATAATATATATGTCTATATATCTTGAATATTAATATCAAACTACTTAAATTTCAAGGCTAAGACTTTATTCACTCTCTTTTCTGATTGACAATTATTACTATAGAAACTATTATAAGAATTGTTCCTACTAAATGAGCAATACTAAAAACCTCTCCAAGAATAAAGGTAGCAAAAATGGCAGAAGCTATGGGCGTGGAAGCAAAAACCGTAGTAGCTTTTGATATATCTAAATATGATAAGGTTTTATACCAGCATACTAATCCAGACCCATAAACAGCTCCCATTGTTAAAAAAAACAGTAAATTGGCTGGTTCAATGAAAAGATTTAAATCTGGAGTAAAGAAGATAAAATAAGTAGATATTAGGATCACACCAGAAATAAAATTCCTAATAAACACCATTTGTATTGGTGTTGCTTCATTTCTAATAAATATTGGTTTTGTTAGGGTGTGACCCACCATCCATAAAAAAGTAATTAATAATATTATTCCTACTCCAATCAAAATTATGCTACTGATGTCAAGTAAAGTAAAAAATTGAGTAATACTTATTGTTAATCCAAAGAATAATACTAATGAAAAAATAATTTGTATCTTTGTTATTCTTTCTTTTAAAATAAGATAACCTAAAATTATTCCAAAGAAAACGCTAGTTTTTTGTGTTAAAGAACCATTAATTGCACCTGCTAAATCATATCCAACAAAAAATAATACCTGGTTAATACTGAATAATAGACCAATAAAGATCAACAGCAAAAGGTTTTTCTTCCAATTTATTAGAAAATGAAATCTGTTATTCTCATTTGTTTGATTCTCCATTTTTTGTTTATTTAAATTCATAGCTCTTAACTCAAATAGCATTATTGGGAAAAAAATCATAGCTTCAACTAAACAAGTCATTGCTCCTGAGAGATATGCATCAATAACACTAGGTCTTGAAAGAGCAACGATCGGTTGCAGCCCTACAAAAATAATTCCTATACAACCGGTTATCAGACCTTTTTTAGTGTTATTATCCAAGTTAATTATGAATAAGTTTTAGTGATTATAAAGTTTTATTTTGATATAATTGGCTTTTTTAAAGTTTAAGCAATTTTACTTAGACTATCGATTTTTTATATTATTCAGTTACATCCTAATTTTATTAAGTAAAATTTAATTAATTAGGAAAATTAAGAAAAAAAACCTATTCTAATAAATGGATGTGAACAATAATTTCTAACAATTATGCTATTATTTCTAAAGATCTTACCAAAAAATTTGGTAATATAGTAGCTGTAAATAATATTAATTTAAAAATCCCTTATGGTAAAACTTATGGATTATTAGGTCCTAATGGAGCAGGCAAAACCACAACAGTAAGGATGTTAAACGCAATAATTTCACCTACAGGGGGAACTGCTGAAGTTGTAGGTTATGATATTATTACACAAAGTAAACAAGTAAAAATTAATTGCGGTTTTTTACCAGAATCACCTGGTTTATACCAAAAGTTAACAGCAAAAGAATTCTTAGAATTTGTTGGTGAACTATACTATTTACCCAAAGAAGTTATCTCCTCCCGTATTGAAGAATTATTAGAACTTTTCGCTTTAGAGGGACGGGAGAATGATCTCTTAGAAGGATACTCTAGAGGCATGAAACAAAAAGTATGCTTATGCGCGGCTTTAATACAGGATCCTAAAATGATCTTTTTGGATGAACCAACTTCTAATTTAGATCCTGCCGCTGCAAGAATGGTCAAGGATTTAGTATCTGATCTTGCCAAAAAAGCAGATAAAACAATTTTTATTTGTACTCATCTTTTAGATGCTGCCGAAGAACTCTGTGATCTAATAGGAATTATCGATGAAGGTGTGTTAAAAGTTGAAGGAAGCCCAAAAGAAATAATTGATTCTGTAGGAGCAAGTGATTTAGAAGATGCTTACTTAAAAATTATGGGTGTATCTAAAATCGATGATTTATTAGCGTGGAGGGCGGAAACCCCAGAAATTGATAAAGGAGATAAGAAAAAGAAGAGAAAATAGAATTATAATTTTTCAAATTTTATCTTGAAAAAATAGTTGAGTGTTGATGAAGCATAAAACAGAGATGATCTATACATTACAGAAGCAGCCTAGTCTCTGGAAAATAATTGCAAAAACAGAACTAAAGCGAAAGACTAGTGGAGTAAGAGGTCATAGACTCAGATTCTTTTTTATTATATATGTCATTCTCTTTTTATGGGCTTTTCTTTTAGCACC
>JAUWHL010000294.1 GCA_030605895.1 Promethearchaeota archaeon
AAAAGAATTAGAAGATCAAATATGTGAAAATACTAAGAATATATTTCCTAAAATTTTTTGAGAAATTTGTATATTCTATTCTAACAGTTCCTTAATTTCTGGAGGAAATTCCTCGCCCTTGGTTTTCATACGCTCTAGCATATCTTTTACCTCAGAGATTGTATTTCCATAAATATGAAGAGAATTACTAAAATCCAGATAATGACCAATTCCCACCCCTAATTGTTCAGCGACATATTTTTGAATTCTAATCATCCCATTTACATTAGCTTCCCAAGCTCTGAATAAATCTCTACTTCTCCATGTTGTCTGCATTATTAACTTCCCATCTTTTATACGCATATAAATTCGTTGTAGGCAGGGAGGATCTACATGATAGGGGTCTACAAGTGGTCTCCATGTTATTGCTTGTGCTCGACGGCTATATGGTTTTTCTTTTAATTTCTGTATGATATATTCAATTTGGTTGATTCTTGGAAAATTAAGAATACCTAATGGAATTTTTTCTATTCCCATTTTTTCTGAAATTTTTTTGTCTAATTCAAATTCCACACCATTATTTAGTTTCCAGACAACCTTATCTTCTGCAGATTTTATCTTTTCTGCTTTAATTAACTTCTGATGCTTCTTGGCAAATTCAACATCAACAAATTCTAAATCATAATATTTATGAATAGTGTCTTCAAGCGCGAAGGGAGCATAATTGAAAATTCTATCATGATAAGAATATGGAAAACTAACTCCAGACTCATATAAGAAATGATCATTTACCCCATTCAAAATTTCTTCAATATAACCACTCTGAATGGACCCTATTAAATAAGTATCCGCCATACAGCCATAGATTTCATAAGAATTACCATGCTTAGATTTAATTTTCAGGATCTTATCCTTCCGCATTATAGGACTACTAAATGGTTCTTTAATTTCTATTAAAACTGTAGCATCCTTAGAAGGAGGATCTTCTGGTTTATCATACTCAGTTTTAATATCATCACCATTATATAATATTTGACCTACAGCGGACAACCAAGCATCTCGAACATTATTTTTTGAAATAAAAAAGACTTTAGCCATTTTTGCTCAATATGAAAAGATTATTTCAATATTTATTGATAGGGATATTTACTATTTACAATATTAGAATATATTTGTTAAAATTTTAATAAAATATTATTGAGTTTATTAGATTTTTAATTCACTTAAATCAGTTTTTTTTAAATGAAGATTATTTTAGATTTTCAAAACATTTATTAAACCCGAATTTACATTATGTTAATATAAGTAAATACTCTTTATTTACCAGAATTTATTTTAAAGAAATATACCATGAAGTATAAACTGATAAACAAACTATAGGTTGAATTATTATGGGTGACGACGAGGAAAAAAAGAAAAAAAGTAAATTTGGAAAGAAATTAAAGAAAGGTTTTGCCAAGGGTTTAGGAAAAATAGTGGAAGGAGTTACTGGCTCAGAAGCAGCAGGTAAAGGCGTTAAAAAAGCCGTAAAATCTGGAAGCGTAAAGAAAGGGATTAAGAAAGGAGTTAAAGAAGCAAAAGAAGATGATTAACTCTAAATTGAAAATTAAAATTCTTATTTAAACTTTTTATTTTTTATTATAATTAAATTTTTAATTATTAGATCATATTAAATTTATAGGAAATATAAAAAGAAGAGTTTATATTTGAAAATGAAGTTAAATCTCGAATTTTCTCCACCTTTTAATGAAGTGACTAAAAATCTGTTTGAAACACTTGAATTCGAGAAAGAATTGACTTTAGATGAATTGATAGATTTTTTTGGGCAAAAGTATGGTACTAATTTTATTGACCTAATCTGGGAAAATGGAGAAAAGGGAAAATTTAACAAACTTCTTTCCATTATTATTAATGGTAGGAGTTATCGATATGCTAATTTTTTAGAAACTAAACTTAAGGATGAAGATCAGATTGTTTTTATCTATGTTTATTTTGGAGGGTAATATTTATTAACTTTTTATTAGTAATTTTCCGCATGTAATAAATTTAAATTAAAAAAATCAACCACATTCCAAAACCAGTCAACATAGGATTTAAAATATTATCAGAAATATTCTTTGCAAATGCATCAACTAATAAAAACAAAATAGTAGCAATCAGACTCATAAAAAATATTTTTTCATTACTAACTGGTAACCAAGGACTATATATTATAGAAATTAAAAAGACTATTATAAAAGTTGTTAGACCACCAGCAATAAAACCTTCGACAGTTTTTTTAGAATTTGTTTTAAGGCTATGTTTCCCATATTTTTTACCTATTAGACACGCTGCTGCATCTGCTCCAGTAGTTATTAAGGCAACCGAGGCCAATATTGGAAAAGGTGCGAAAACAAAAGGAATAAAAGCTAGAACTAAAGGTGTAGACGCTACGAATGTGTATAGTTCACTTTGTTTCATATCTTGATACCAACGTTTAGCCCATTTTGGAAGCATATAGAATTTGGTCAATCGTGCTAAATCAGCAACCTGAAACATTATAACAAAACCAAATCCTACAGTGATTATCAACCAGTAAGAGAAACTATAATTATCTAATCCCCATTGAGATAAAACACCTAAATCATTAAGGATGGTACCTAATGTCCAAAAGAAAAAAATCACAAAACATGTAAAGAGGTGCAAAAATTTACGACCGAGTTCAGATTTTAAGTCATCCACCCAATTTTTATTAAACTCTTTACAAAATTTACTATAATCCCTTTCAGCCATAATTTCAGGATTCCTCTTTGAAATAACAGTATTATATATTAATATAAGAGCCAAAACAGCCATTTCAACTAAAAAAAAGATGGATGTAAACAACCATAAATAATTTAATGAATTTTGACTCAAATTTGGTGAATGAAAACTATATATAAAAGGATATAAAATTCCTGCTAATAAAAATAATAGAGCAATTAATAGTTCATTGATAAATAAATGATTTTCAATCTTTACCTTTCTTTTTTTTAAAACGTAAACGAAGGTCAAAATAAAATAACCAATGAATATTATGCTTGTAGGTAAAAAATACATATTGTTAACCTTTAAAGCTGAATGATTTAAAAATTTTTACTGCGTTAAGAAAGGATTACTAATTTCTAAATCCATTGTAATATTATAGAGAAATAATCAAAATTGAAAAAAAATCTAATAAATAAATATAACAAACTCAAACTAATTGGGATTAGGAGATTATCTGAAACATTGATAGGTTTATTTGTTAACATATCAATCTCAAAAAAAATAATACTAAAAATTATAGACCAAAATAGACCTACAAAGAAAAAGCTCATAACAAAAGTGGTTATCGTTCCTGCTATAGTTCCCTCCCAAGTCTTAACTTGGTTCCAAGCAATGTGTTTTTTTCCTAATCTTATACCAATTTGACTTGTCATCAAATCACTAATAGAGCTTATACCTAAAATGGCAATATATACCATTGGGGGACAAATAAAGGCAGCAAACATCTGACCAATCGCAAAATAAAGATATGTCCCATATTTTTCTTGTTCCTCTTTTGAAAGATATACTTTGGAAAACATATTAAAAGGGAAAGAAAGAAAGCGAGACTTTCTTGTAAACTCATTAGCAAGCATAAATAAACATAATATATAAAAAATACAAAATAAAAGATAATAAAACCACCCTAATGAAAAAAGTACATCCATAATTGAATTTGGATCATTTATTATTCTCGAATATAATAAAAACATATTATTTTCTTCAGGAATCATCCCTGCTGAAGTTCCAGTATAATCGTTAACAAGAGACAATCCAATATACCATACAATAAGAAAACAAATAAAGATTAACACATGGTTTGACTTTCGAAGGAGATCTTTTTTAGCTTTACTCCAACTTACACTTTTTTCAATTAATTTTTTTTCAAACGATGAAAAATCTTTTTTAATCACTTGTTTACCTAAATATAATGCACATGTCCAAATAATAATTAAGATGCCTATTGTTAGTAATGGAATCCCAAAGATAAATAACCAAAAAGGTATAAAAAATGAATCAAGTGCTACATCCTGATTCATTAATAAAATTAACATAGATATATTAATAAACACAACGAAAATGGAACCAAATCCAAGAAACTTATTTAAAATCTCCGGGTTATACGCGAAGTGTAAATAATTGAAAAGAAGAACAAAAATAGAAAATAAAATTAATAAGTAACAGGTTAGAAAGTATTCCATAATTAAGGAGAGTTAATTGATAATTGGTAGATATTTGGGTATAAAGCTCAATTAAATATATGTGTTTCTAAGTCTAATTAAATTATTAATTTCAAAATAAACTATATGCAAAAATTTACTAAAATAATTATCTTTTTTTAAGGTAGTTATCAAAAGTGGAAATAATTTTGAAAAAAATTATCTTAGCTTCAAAATCAATTGATCGAAGTGAAATCTTTAAGCGTGCGGGGATTCCATTTGAGGTATTTGTCACAAACATTAATGAAGAGAAATTTAAAACAAAATTTTCAAATGCAGTTGAACTTGTGAAAGAACTTGCTAAAGCAAAAATGTTATTTACACAAAATGAATTAATGAAGAAGAAAATAGATGCGATTATTATTGCAGCAGATACTATAGTAGTACTTAAAGGAGAAATAATCGGAAAAGCTTATAATGAAGAAGAAGCATTTAAGATCCTTAAAAAATTAGTGGGAGAGTCTCATAAGCTTATTACAGGAATTGCTATTACTGAAATTCAAAATCCTAAAATAATAATTGAGTCAGATACCACAATTGTTGAATTCCTTCAACTCTCTGATGAAGAAATATGGCAATATATCAAAAGTAACGAATGGAAAGGACGAGCTGGAGCTTACTCAATAAGAGATAAAGCAAACTTATTTATACGCAAAATTAATGGCTCATCTTCTAATGTAATCGGGTTACCTATGCATAAACTCTATGAAATTTTGAAAAAAGAATTTGGACTAAATTTAGTTCAATTTAAGTAAAAACCATCTCAACTATGGATGATATACTCACTTTCATTGATATGGATTTGTATAATACTAAGGAACAGAAAAATGTAGAAGTTATAAAGCCTATTCTTCTGTAAAATCCTTCCAAGTCTTTAGATCTTCGTAGAATCTTAAGATTTTTTCAAATTTAGAAACTATATTATTGTAATAATCTAGATCAGCATACTTTCTTTTAGATAGCTCCTTTGCAGTAATAATTCCATTTTTATATCTTGTTATTTTTTCATCGATCACATTTTTCTTTCAATTGAAATATTATTTAAAACACAAAAATATCGCGGTAATATCTAATTAAAAAGTTTAAAACATCAGTAATGTTATTTTAATGATAAAATTTTTTTCAATTCTTCTTCACTTACATTTAATAACTCTGAATCAGGAAGTCTTTCTGTAAGAATATGCCAATTTTCATCCTTTTTGAAAACTTTTTCAAACAATTCCATAGCTTCATTAATTTTTTTCTGATTAGCTAAAGAAACAGCCACCCAATACGTCATCTCTAGATTTTCTGGGAACATTTTTTGAGCAGCATCATATTCATCAAGTGCTTTATCCATATCACCCTTTTCTATAGCAAGATCCCCTTTATTCATGTGTTCATATGCTCGATAAACTTTTAATAATCTGCTGAGCTCTTTTAATGGCTCTAAATGATCCTCTACTCTGAGATCAATAGTTGGATCTTCCCATTTCTCTTCTGTTGTTTCACCCTCTACAATTAATAAGGCAGCAGATTGTTTTCCTCTTATATCTCCTCCAACTGATTCTGCCGCTTCTAAACTTTTTATTATTCGCTCTGGTAATGACATACTATTATTTTTTTCATAGGCTTCTGCCATAGCTGGCCATACTTTATCAGAAAGCATTAAATTTGCTTGAACAGAGAAATTATCTCCTACTTTATGACCTGCTTGTTTAATACATTTTGAACCTGTATGGGTAGCTACCCTTCCTTGAGCATCCAGAATTGCAACCTGTCTTACATCCCTCCCATCATCATCTGAGAGCAGTATCTCTATAGCTTCTTTAGGTGATTTTCCTTGCTTTAGAATTTCAAGTCCTCGTAATCCAAAAGATTTATTAACAAGCGATTGTGTTGCAACTACTCCAATTCCCGCCTCTCCCCATGAGACAACACTGCCTACTGAAAACCAGTGACTTTGCACTCCAACGCCCATTTCACCGGTTTTTGGGTCTCTGGCAATAATAGAATATGTATGTGCGAAAATCTTATTATTGGCCTGAATATGTTTTAGAATCATAATTATTAGATTGGTTTAAATGCTAAATAAAGATTTATTATTCACTTTAAGAAACTTTTGATATTTTAGAAAAGAAAATATTAAATTCTTTTATTATTTAGAATCTTAATAAAAATTATTTATTAAAAAAAGATGATCTTAAATGACAAAGAAGTACAAAAATGAAGGCTTAATGAAAGTATTGGTGATACTTGGTGCGCTTGTGGGCTTAATTACATTAATATTAGGGCTTGCAGGATTGGAAAATTATGGTTTTGTGAATCCTTTAGTAGCTTTAGATAGAATTATTGTTTTTATTATTGGCTTGGTTATAGTTGTTTTAACATTTTGGGTAGGATTTAAACCAAATGACCCAATTCCCTTTCATTGGCTTATTTTAATCATATTTGCCATTTTGTTAGTAGTATTTGGCGCAGGAATTTGGGCATGCGTTTTAGTCTTAATAGCTGGTTTGATTGGTATTATTGAAGAACTATAAGATTACTCTATAAATTAATTTTCAATTTTTTTTTCTTATTCTTATTGTTAAATTGAGAACACTAAGATTCTATATTTTCAAGAAAATAATTAATAATTTCTTCTGCAATATTTACTTCCGAAACTTTTTGTAGGGCTGTGAATCCAGGAATTGAATTTACTTCTAGCACTGAGAATCCTTTTTCACTTTCTAATATATCTACTCCTGCAATTTCTGTTTTAGTTATTTTAGCTGCTTTAACTGCAAGATTTTTTAATTCATTGGTTAATTCTAAAGGTTCAGCTTTAGCACCAGCATAAATATTTGTTTTCCAATTATCTCCTATTCTTATCATACCAGCAATAGCTTTATCTCCTAATACTAAAATTCTAATATCTCGATTCTGATGTTCAACAAATTTTTGTAAATAGAAAACATAGTTTAATTGACTAAGAGAATAAATTACGTTTTCAGCAAAAGCTTTATCGTTTAACCTTGTTATTCCAATTCCTTTTGAGCCATATAGGGGTTTCAAGACACAATCTCCTCCTAATTCATCAAAAGCTTCTAAGGCTTTATGTGGATCTTCACAAATCATTGTTTTTGGTGTAGGAATCTGGTATTTTTCTAAAAAAACTGATGTTAAAAATTTGTCGCTTGCAATTTCTAACGATTCTCTTGAATTAATTAATTTCACATTATATTCTTCCATAGCACTTAAAATATCAAGTCGAAAAAAGATTTTTTGAGTGGCTGCTGCCCCAAAACCTCTTACTAATGCGGCTCTAGGTTCAAGAACTTCAAATTGTTTGGAAAAATTAGGTTGGAAACCAATCCCAACTTTAATTGTTGAGGGGATAAAATACTGTACCTTATATCCTCGTTTTTTCAATTCATTAGAAAGAACTTGAACTTCTGGATCATTTGAATTCGGGGTAATTATCATCAATTCCATTTTATTTTCACTTAAAAATAAATTACTTAATTAATCTATAGCACTAATTTTTAAATAAATTTAAGTTCTTATAAAACATATATGAAATCAATGGATCCTAAAGACGGTGAAAATGAAATTGAGAAATTATCACAGATGCTTAGTAAATTGCAAGATATCTACTATAAAAAAAAAGAGCAACTTACGGAATTAGAATTGGAAATCAATGAATTAAGAGAAGTAATAAATTTTCTGGGTTCTCTAATCTCTGGAAAATCATTTCATAGTGCAGACGAACTTTACTCAAAAGAAGTGCTTAAAAAAACAAACATTACTAATAAAGACCAATATTTTGTAGAAGAAATTCCTAAACAGAAAGTTGAAGGAACAAACATAAAAAGGAAAATTTTTTCTAAAAAAAACGGAAAAGATGATGAGTTATTATGCATCTTAAATTGCTACGATCTTAATAGAGTTGAGATTAAAATAATTGACCCAAAGCAAAGAGCGATAAAAGAAACTTCTGAAGATTTCATACGTATTTTTTTAAAAGGAGCCCTCATTAAAATTAAAGAAAATAATCCAGAAATGACTTTGAAATATGAATATTTTAAAAGTACGGAATTGATCGAACTAATTATTATTAATAATTTGGGATCAATAAAGGAATATGACATAATTACCTCAAAAATGAGAGAACTTTCTGCTAAAGAAATCAGTTCTAATACTTAAATTTCATATATTTAGTAATTTGATTATCGAGAAGAATTCATTTAAACTGATTATAATCATAAGAAAAAATTATATTGAGATATTATAGAATTTGAATAGAAGCATCAAATTAAAAAAAATTGAATTGAATCTTATATTACTCTAAAGAATCTTTTATTTCATCCAATATATAATCAAATTCGAAGAATTCTTGTGATAAAGCATTTTTACTTAATTGAAAATCCTTTAGAACTTGTTGGGCTCTTTTTTCAAGTTCTATAAATTTTTGTAATGGAATTTCTCGTTCTTCATATGAACTTCTAAGATATGCTTCAAAAGCATTTTGTTTAAGAATATTTTTCATAAATTCATTGATATCATTAGTTATTTTTATTAAGATTTGATTGTGACATTGAAACCATTCTTTTGTTAACTTGGAATTAAGTTCTAAATAATTTCGTATTATTTTAAATTGTTGAAGATTCATATTTTTTAATGTTTTTAAGGCATTAATCAAGTCTACTGTTGATTTTTTACTCATCATTTTTAGCTCCTCTGTTTTCAGAGATAAGTCCAAATAAACTCTTTTTGTAATATTGTAAATATAATGATGTAATATTGAAATCTTATTCTTGCGTTTTTTGTTGAAGTATTTCTAATAAGGAATAATTTTATGCTTTTAAATTTATCACAAAAACACTACGTGTCCTAAGGCATGTCCTAAGTAAAAAACATGAATAAAATCACTTATAATTTCTCATGGGTCTGAGATTTAAAATGTTAAAACGAAATAGCCAAATGAAGTTTATAAAAAATAGATCCTCATCTAATTATACAGAGCATGAAGGTACAGTAGAATTATCAAAAGAACTACATCCCTAATAGAGTAGTGATTAAAATTATTGACCCGAAGCAAAGAGTGATAAAAGAGACTTCTGAAGATTTCATTCGTATTTTTTTAAAGGGAGCACTCATTAAAATTAAAGAAATTAATCCAGAAATGAGTTTGAAATATGAACATTTTAAAAATACAGAATTGATCGAACAAATTATTAGTAATAATTTGGGATCCATAAATGAATACGATATAATTACCTCAAAAATGAGAAAACTTTTTGCTAAAGGAATCAGTTCTAATACTTAAATTTCA
>JAUWHL010000291.1 GCA_030605895.1 Promethearchaeota archaeon
GATCAAAATTATACAGTCCCAATTACTTATATTTTATCAATTCTAGCAGAAAACAAAATAGATCTTATTACTGAAAGATTAATACAAAAAATCGAGGTTTTTCTTCACTCTGAAGATGTAAAACTAAGGATTAATTCAATAATCATAATTGGATTTGCGATGCTTGCAAATTCAAAATACATTGAGAAATATTCTCCAAAATTTGTAAAATTGCTTAAAGATAAATCTGAAGATATTAGAAATAATGTACATTACTTTTTGCAGGAATTAATTAAAAACCATCCAATTCTAGTAAATTCTGATTTAGAAATCATATTAGAAAGTCTTCTAACGGAAAATAAAAAGGATAATATCATTTCCTTATTGAATTTTCTTGATTCTTGCGAGGATTTAGAATTTGATCAACTATATAATTTTAGGAATATTTCAAAATCATTAATTGCTTCATTAGAAGATAAAAAATCATCAAAAATTTATCTTAGATTAATAGAACTTTTAAAAAAGTTTTTTCCAATACTTAATGAAATTGAACTGGAGACCCAGGAAAGTAAAAGCTTAAAAAACTTATTAGAAAACCAATTTTTGATGAAAAAACATAATTTTACGGCAATTAAAAAGAATTCAGACTTAAATCTTAAAGGATATTTAAAAGAATTTGGTAAATCTAATCTTAAGGATAAAAAAATCTATTTCTATATAAGAACCAAAGATAAAGTAATTTATATCTATGAACTGGAAAAAGATAAATTAAAAACGTTTTTTGAACAAGATAAGAAAATCTCTGATAAGAAAATTTATAACACATTTTCTCAAGTTATCGAAGATGATTCAGAATTAAAGCTATTTATAAAAACTTTAAATAAATTAAAAATCATTGATGGTTATTATTCTGATATTGGATTCTTTTACCCATATGTCTATTTAAAAACAAATTTTACAAAAGATTTACAATCAAATGGTTCTATTGATTTAATAAGTTATAACTTCCTCCCTCAAGATTTTATTGATAGAATTATTACGGATATATCCAACTCTATGAAGATAACATTTCTAAAGCGAAAAGATCAAGAGACATATATTTCATTAAAAAGCATTCAAAAGGAAATTAATTCAGAAGCGGCTAAAGGAAGTATCGTAGATTTGAAATCATATCGTCAGATTCTATCGGATGAAGATTTTATAGGATTAATAAAAAATATACCCAGAGAATTCTTATCAAAATATCGTAAAGGTACGCAGTGGTTAACAAATCTAGGGACTCAAAAAATTATGATAGAAGTTCAAAATTCTAAAATTGTTGGTTATTTTGATATTTCTAAAATTTCAGATAGACTAAGTATAGGTGAACTTTTGCTTTTAGATGTATTTGATCAATTTGTTGATTATAGAAGTGGTATGTGGGATAGAAAAAAAGAATCCTTCTATTATTCTAAATTTATTAATGATAAAATCAATGAACTCAGTACCATTTCTGATGAAGGGGAAAAATTAAGACAAATTGATAAGATCTCCAAGGAGTTAAATATTGAGAAAAAACATATCTTATCTAAAATCGATGAAAACTTACAATCAATAGGGGAAGAAATAAAGGAAAAAGATAAAATAAAAATCAGCGAATATCTTGAAAAAACTGGAATGGAAGTAGAATTTTTTTTGAAATTTATTAATGAGTTAGGTATTTCTTATTTTAAGAAGGCAGATCTACTCATTTTTAATCCGCAAAAAATAGAAGAAGCTAAGAATGATATAAAGTATATGCTGATTGATAAATCCAAATCTAATGAATATATATCATTAGGTACGTATGATATAACTTCAAATTTAATTGAGGATTTAATTCACGATTTAATTGCTGATGGAAAATTAAAAGGAATTTTCCATGAAAATCAGGGAGAAATTCTTTTTTATACAGAGCGCGGAATTCGTAATTTGATGTTGGAGGAAAGTTTTCTTTTTTCATTCCAAGATTTATTTTATGGTAAGGAATTAAATCAAACGGAGATTGAATATTTAAGAGAAATCTTTGATGATTTAATAAAAAAAAAGAGATTAAAAGGATCATTTGATGAAGAAACTCTAACTTTTTCTAGTGACGATGTACTATTTGCTAAAGATTATAATACAGTTGTATTTGAATTTGAAAAAATGGTTAATAATTACACTCAGAAATTTGAAACGGAATTTGAAAGAATAAAAAAGATCATAACTAAGGAACAAGAAACAATCTATCCGCAGGAGATAAAAATCATTCAAGAAACTATAGACAAAATTAATGATAAATATGTCTATTGGAGAAGTGGTTTGGAATCATTTATTAGAAGAACTAATAAGAAATTGTTAGAAGACCA
>JAUWHL010000099.1 GCA_030605895.1 Promethearchaeota archaeon
AAGCAATATTCTTCTTTTGGTCATTTGGGATCTCAAAAACGCCTAAAAAAAGTGTGTTTATTTTAATGCTTTATGGATTGGGGCTAATGAGTTCTAATATGGTACTTGCCACTGGCACTGTTTTAATTAGTTTCATTCCACAGATTTTGATTCCAGGAATACATAATTTAGAACCTTGTGTAATTAATTTTTTTGGAGCTCTTACTTCTATGTTTGCAGGATTTATTTTATTGTTTTTTTATACAAGAAAAGGGTATATACCTCACTCAAAAAGAAAAGATGAAATTTTTCAATTCAATTGGGAAAAAAAGAAGACACCTTATCTCTTTGGATTTGTAGCAGGATTTGCTCCTTGTATTTTTGAGTTTCTCATATATTCTCAATGTTTGACATATTCATTAAGCGGTGGTTTAGGATTTATTAATGGAATTTTTACTGTTTTCTATTTTTCATTAGGTACATTTATTGGATTATTTCCTTTAGCTTTAGCTAAACATGGAACAGCTCAAATTATTAAAGCTAATGAATCTAAAAGGAAATGGGTCTTAATAACGATGATCATTATCATAATACTATTTAATGCTGTTATCATGATCCTATCATATCTTGGAATTCATGTCTTCCCAGAAGTATCATTTTAGTTTATTCTAGAATTATCTTATGCAGTATTTTTCCCTTCAAAAAATTGGTCTCCCATTAAAATATTAAACTAGAATTTTTTTAAATATAATATAGATTCAAAAATTAAAATTATATTTCGAACTATGAAATGTTTATTCTGTGAAAGCCAAAGAATCGATTTCACGTGTGAAAAATGTAAATCTAGTTTCTGCATTAATCATATAGCAACCACAGAAACACATGAGTGTCGAAAACACAATCTTTTTTATTCAAAAGTAAAAGCTATTGAAAGGAATTACAAATGCACAGTTGTTGAAAATAGCGAATGTCCTGTATGTAAGCACCTATTAAGATTAGAAAGGTTATCTTCAGGTCAATATTTTTTAGAATGTACCAACCCTGACTGTCCAGAAGCATGGAATTCTTATTTAAAAACCCCTGGCTTATTTTTTCCTTCAAAAGAAAAATTAGCAAGAGAAGCAATAAGATACAACCTCATGAAAGGAAATAAAATGATATTATGTAGTAAGAAATTAAAACATATAATAGGGAGGGAAATCTGTCCTAAATGCTTCTTGGATTTATTAAAAAGAGCTCCATTAACTAACTTTTCAACCATAATGAATTCATTCAATATTTCTGCGGAACAAATGATCAAATTCATTAATAAATATATGGAAGAAGAACGAATCTATGGAATTATTGACCAAAAAAATCAGATGTTTTATTATATCTCTACTGAAATACGTAAAAAAATATTAGCAAAGTTTCAGGGAGAAGGTATAATTAAAGTAGCAGATCTAGGAATAATGCTTGATATGAGTTCTGATATTGCAATTAAGGTGATTTACAAATTAATTAATCAGTTCCAAATAAAAGGTTCTTTCTCATTAGATAAAGGAACCTATTACACTCAAAAATATATTTTAGATAATTTAATAAAAGAAATTAATAATAAAGGCAGAGTCTCCTTGAAAGATCTTGCTAATAGCTTTCATATTCCAAAAGAACTTGTAAAGTCATTTTGTGTTAATATAATGAGAACAAAATCTATTAATGGGTTCTTTGCAGATCGTGGAAATGAAATTATTACAGCAGATCAGATCCATAGGGATATTAAAAGTTTTTCTAAAGAAATGGGATTATTTGAGCTTTCAAAACTAGCTGTAAAATTGAAAATTGCTGTAGAATTAGCAAGAAAAAGCCTTCATGAGCTAATAAAAACAGGTAATATTAAAGGAATCTTTACACAAAGAAGAGAATTCATGACAAATAAACATATGGAGAAGAGGATAAAAGAATTTGCTCGAGCATATAGAACTATGCCTTTAAGAGAACTTTCTAACAGATTAGGGGTAACAGAAACAAGCATTGAAGAAAATTTAGCACAGATTATTGCCCGAGGTGATATTGACGGATATATTGATATGTCAAAAAGAACATTTGTGGCTTATAGTGTACCAATGGAAGCAAAATCTCATGCAAAACCAAAAGCAACTAAAGAACCTACTGACGGTGGGAAAATTGAAGTAGTTCGCGACTATGATTTTATCGGTGGACAGTTACACTTTAAAGTGGCTGTACGTAATAATAGTTCTATGGCAATAAATTCGGTCAAAGTACTCTTAGATGTTCCATCTAGTTACACAGCAAAGGATCCTCTAATTACTATCCCCGTTATTGAAGCAAAGAATTCTAGAGGTGTGGATTTCTATTTAGAACCAAAGGAATGTGGACGAACCAATATTGGTGGTGATGTAATTTACAAAACAGCATCGGGAGAAAAAAGAACTGTTCATATCAAAAAACGCGAAGTCCATATTAAATGTCCTCTTGTTGTGTCATGTTTGGCAACTATAGAAGATATTCAAATCGCAATCGCAGATCTTCCGAATGACGCTAGAGCATTTTTAATTGCAGATATTGATCCACGTTTGGCTTTTAGAGCAGCAGTAAGAACAATAAAGCGTTTTGAAGTAAGTACAGTAACTTCTCATGAAAGTAGCAATGCTAAAGGAAAATATGAAGCAGAAAGTTGGCATTGTTCAGAAGCGAAAGTGGGAGGGGGAAGAATTATAACGCGAATTTACGTTTCTGAAGCTAACCAATCATTGGAAGTTCGCGTATGGGCAGCACACGCTGGAATGCTGACTGGATTCTTAGCAAAGATTATTGAGTTATTATTTGAAGAAATCAACATCATACGTAAGATTAAATCAGAAGAAAGAGAAAAGACAATTGATATCATGGCGATAACTCAAAATCTCGCAGAAATCTCAGATTACTGTATGCTCAGATGGAAAGCTCAAAACATTAGAACTAAATTACATGATACGTTTGTTCGAGTAAGGAAAATTATAGGAGAAAAAGAAGCTATTTTAGGGAGAATGGAGTATTGGCTCACAGAATTAAATAAGTATGGAAAAGATGATAAGATTTCAGAAGAACACGCCGATAAATTGGTCAACGATGTCGAGAATTTTAGAAATGCAATAGCAAGATCTATTAAATTATAAGAATATTTTATCAAAAAAAGATTTATAAATTTATAAATCTATTATTAATATTAAATAGGAAAGAAAGTTAGGGAAAAAAAAAAAATGTCACCAATTATATCAGTTTCGTTAAATGAGAGCCTTAAGAAATTCATAAATAAACTTGTTTCAAAAAATAAGTATGATAATAAATCTAAATTGATTAGAGACGCTCTATTGCGTTTAATGTCAACAGAGGATATAGCCACTAGTCTTGATTCCACAAGTGAGTTAATCCCAATAACAAGAAATATAATTGGAAATATGATTATTGTCGCTCCAAATGATTATAATGTTCAAAAGAAATTGAATAGAATTGAAAGTGCGTATAGAGACCAGATAGTTAGTAAAAACCTAAATTTTGTTAATCAAAATTTTATCGCGTTCATGGTTTATGATGGAACTCTTCAAGATTTCCAAAAGCTTGTTGTTGAAATAAACAGCATTGAAGAAATAAAGAATTTCAGATACTTAATTATAAACTAAATTACTTAATTTATTTTTAATCCTCTAAAAATTATTCATTAGTTTTTTAATCTAAAAGAATTCAATTTTTGTGAAATAATATGGGAAAAAATAAATATGGAAAGGGTTTCCAAAAAGGTACACAATCAAAGGGGGGAAGTTCAGGAAAAGCAGGAGCGCCCCTTCGTGGTGGAAAAATAAAAGCAAGTCACATTTTAGTAGAGAAGTTCAGTAATGCTCAAGAGATTTATGAAGATCTTAAAGCAGGTGAAAAATTTGAGCAGTTGGCTAGCCAATATTCCACATGCTCAAGTAAAAGAAGAGGAGGAAATCTCGGGGAATTTGCTAAAGGTGATATGGTCCCTGAGTTCTGGAATGCATGTACAAAATTAAAGATCGGTGAGATTTCACAACCTGTAAAGTCAAAGTTTGGATACCATCTTATTAAACGTACAGGATAAAGTAAAAAACGTCTGGCACGATTTCGAGTCAATATCTTGGGATTAAAAGTCCCAAATGCTTGATCTTTAGTAAATTTATCTTGATTTTTAAAAAAAAAAGTATTTATTTATCTTTAAACACGTTTAGTCGGCTTTCTTCAGGTTTTAAATATTCAGGTTTAATTCGTGTAACCCTTTTCACGATTTTTGCTTGAAGATCTAAGATAACGTTACCTTTCTGCTCTGAAGGTATTTTTATGATATAGTTGTAATTAGGTTCTTCGACTTTTGATGGTTCGGGCTGAGATTTTATAAATGAGACATCTTTTGTTTGTTTAAAGTTAAGTTCTAATTCAATTTCATTATCTAATTTATTTTCAATAGTTATCTTCCTTGTAATTTTATCAAGTCGAGTTCTTACTTCAATATGCTCTTTTTGATCTCGTGCATCTTCGTAGGTAACTTTATCTTCTCCCTCATTAAT
>JAUWHL010000248.1 GCA_030605895.1 Promethearchaeota archaeon
AAAAGAAAAATTTCTAATTGAAGAGATTGATAGATGTCATAATCCTAAAGAATTAGTCGAAAAAGAAAAATATTGGATTGAACTTTTAGGTCCTCAAAATCCTAATCTTGGATATAATATCAAAGAGGGTGGAGATGATGGGAAATGGACTTTAGAAGCAAGGAAGAGATTATGTAAACCAAAAAGTAAAGAACATGCTAAAAACATTAGTATAGGATTAACAGGAAGAAAATGTAGCCAAAAACATATTGAAAATAACAGAAAAGCTCAGCTAAACAAAAAAATGAGTGAAAATACTAAAATTAAAATGAGTTTATCAAGGTCTGGAAAAAAAAATCATAATTATGTAGAAATTGATAAGATTAAATTGAAAAATCTGATAAAGAAAGGACTTCTTAAGAAACAAATAGCATCAGAACTAAATATACATCCTAATTCAGTACACAAAAAAATAAATGAATATTGGGGATATAAAGGAATTAAAGGATTAAAAAGTGCAAGAAAATATCTTTAATTTAAGTTAATAAGAAATATTTAACATTGTAAGAATAATTTTATTTCTTATGATCTGGGAAAATGAGAAAAAAAATTTTAATAATTTTATTTTAGACAATAATATAATAGGATTATTTAAAGAACCAATAAAACTGAAATCTGGTAGATTATCTTACTGGTATGTAAATTGGAGGAAAATTGCTTCCGATGTTTTCCTACTTGATAAATTAACCAATTATTTATTGTCATTTATTAATCACTTAGGTTTAAGACCTAAATGTTTTTATGGTGTTCCAGAAGGAGCAACAAAATTAGGTATAATTACTCAATATAAATGGGCGAAAAGACAACAGAATTATGGTTTGGGAAAATATCCTCTGTCCATGGGTAGAGGTAAACAAAAAGAACATGGAGATCCTAAAGACAGATTTTTTGTTGGAATTCCGAATGGTGAAACTGTTATTCTCGAGGATGTTACAACTACAGGAGGATCTCTAATCAATACAATTAAAAAACTAAAGGAATTAAATGTGAGCATCATCGCCGCTATAGGGTTGACAAATAGAAACGAATTAAGAGATGATGGAAAAAGTGTAAAAGATATTATCCTAGAATATAATATTCATTATTATGAAATGAGCAATGCAATTGAATTATTACCAAAATTAAAAATAAATAAGAATATAGCAAAACACATTGAAGACTACTTCAAGAAATATGGAACAAAACGGATACAACTCTAATTTTTTTTATAATTTGATATAAATTCTTTTAAATAGTAATGAAATTAAAAGAATTTTTTCCATGTTTTAATTAGATAATATAAATAACCATAGAGTAATTTCTCAGAATTAGTTAATAACCTTTCATCTTCTAAAGTTAACTCAGCCATAGATAATTTTAATAGTTTTAATAACCGACTATCAATAATATTTGCGGTATATGAATTATATCTAACTAAATCGATTTTTGGTTTATTTTTATTATCTATTTCATTTTCCATAAATCTTTTAAATTCTTTTATTTTATTCAAAAAATATTTATTTGTTCTTTTAGTTAGCTTTGGATCGTCTCTCTCACTTATAGCATATCTTTGAACATCAATATTATCACATTTATCTTCTGGAGCTACTTTTAAAATACTTTTTTCAATAAAAGGAATTGCAGAAAACAACTTTAATTTATATTTCTTACCTTTCTCAAAAGTACCAAAAGATTCTCCTAACAAAGAAAAACCTTCAAAAGCCTTGATACACTCAGTAATAATTTTTTCATTTTGAAAAATAAAATTAATCCTAATCAATGAATTAGATAAGCGTTCTTCGATTATTTCCAATGACGAATACACCAGATTTAATAAATTAATAAATCTTTATATACTATACAAAAGTAATACAAGAGAAATAAACATACTATTGTTTTATTAATAATTTAAAAATCTCGTGAAAATTTTGGTAATTGAAATAATTCTTCTTGTAGTATTTTTAATTTTTTTTATAATTGGATTCTATATAATTTATAGACAAGTTGCACTAGTTAAAAAAGGAGCGTTTAGTAATAAAGATCGATTTCAATGTATATTTTATGGAATCATCTTTAGTTTATCAGTAATGGTAGTTTTTACCGTTGCTGTCATTTTTACTGTAAGAACTCCGGATTTCTGGGACCCAGAAAATACTCCACCCGATGTTCATCCTCTTGCATTATTGATTCCTTTTATTTGTTGCCTAGGTTATATTACGATTTATCCAATAATTGATTTCCTTTTTATTGCTCTAAGTAAAGAATCGGATGAAGGATTAACACCATTTCATAAATTTATTAGCAATAAATTTATTAATATTTCAAGAAACAAGCTTGTAAAGATACTATTAGCATTAACTTTTTCTCTATTAATCTTCATCGTCCCTCCTATTTTACTATTTTTACTTGGATTACCCTTTATAATGATTTGGATAACTTGGACGCTTGTATATCCTCTAATGATTTTGACTTTTTATGGGTCTAAAGGATATATTGCTGGTATTTCAAATGTTTATTATCATATTCCAGATATAAAGCGCTCTATTTTTCTTAATTTTGAGGATAGTAAAAGAGGAATGAAACAATTTGTGACTGATCCAACTCCTTATATTATATTTGGTTTGATGTTATTTGTATTTGTATGGGCATGGATTTCATTAATACAAACTATAATGTTCTTTTTTACTCGAGCATTAGTAATTTCGACTATGACATCAGTTTTCGTATTTGTAACTCTTTTATTTGGAATACTAGGATATTTTACACGTTTTTGGGGAAGAAAAATAAAATATAGAGGAATTGATATCTATTTCGCTGCATATTTAATGGCTTCTATAGGAATTAACGTTTTGGTTAATTTTTTAATTGTTAATCCTGATAAATTGTTGTATACTTTTAATTTATGGACCATAACTAATCAGATTGTTCCTAATTATTATATGTTTAGCTGGGCAGCTGTTATTGAAGAGGTTGTTTTAGTTATTTTTACTTCATATTTCATTTTATCAAGAAATAATGATTTCATAACGAATATTAGGTATTCTAAAATTTCAGAATGTGGACAAACATTTGATCCAATTCCTTTATTTAATTTTATTAAACATCGTGATCCTAAAATAAGAAAACATGCCGAGGAAACGTTGATTTTGATGTTTGAAAGAATTCCTCTAAAAACTGAAATAAATCTTAATGAATGGAAATTTAAAAATTCATTACTAGATGGGTTATGTGATTATGATCCATACTCAAGAAAAATCTGCAATAAGATCTTGATTCAATTGGAAAAAGATGTTCCAGAAATAATATTACCATTAATCTTAGAAGCAGTAAAATCTCCGAATTATGATAAATGTATCCCTATTACGAAAACACTAATAAAAGCAGATATAGAATTTGTAGAAAAAATACCTAAAGATTTGATTCTTAACCTTATCGAAGATTCAGAATGGAGATTAAGAATATTAGCACTAAAAATTATAAGTAGGTTGTTAAAAAAAAATAAAGACTTAATTCTTAATCTAAATATTGAAAAATTAATCAATGACCCAGACAATACTATTCAAGTTGAAATCCTTAACCTTTTAGCAGATTCTTCTTATATATTACCTACTGATCTCATAATTGATAAAATTTTTCACATTAATAATGAAATCAGCGCTGCAGCGATTAAAAATATCAAAAATCTTAAGGTTAAACAAATAGACAAAAGGATGATAAAAAAAATTATTCCTTTAATTAAAGATCCATCTAGCTCTGTAAGAGCGTCTATATTTGATGTTTTAGCAAAAATCGGTAATTTTAAAAAGAATAACATTCCAATATTACCCTTTTTAGATGGTTTAACAGATTCAAATGAAGAAACAAGACTTGCAGCGATAAAAGTCTTGGAAAAATATTTTGAAGAAGAACCCGATATAATAGAGATTGATGATATAATTAATACAATCGATCCTAATAATTATGAAATATTAAATAGCGTTGTTTCTCTTCTAGGAAAATTATGGAAATATAATCCTGAAAAAATAATTACGGCTCTTCTAATATTTATAAAATTTGAAAATGAACAATTAAGAGAGAATATCTCAGATATATTAGTAGATAAATATCGTAATTATCCTGATTTAATAATTCAAAACCTAATAAAGATACCAGATGTTTCAAAATATATAACAAAAGGAATAATTTCAAAGACATTAATCAATATTGGCAGAAATGATCCTAAAAATATAATTCAAATTTTAATAAAATACTTCTCTGATGAAAACAAGAATGTTAGACTAAATGCTCTTAATTCAATAGACGGCTTGACTGAAGAATTCCTTGAATATATTGATGTTAAACCAGTTCTTATACTATTAGATAAGGATGAAAACAGACAAATAAAGAAGATGGCATCAAGTATTATTTCAAATATAGCTCAAAAAGATTCATCTCTAATAAAACCACATATGTCTGAATTCTTACAGATATTAATTAACCAAGAATTATCTGTAAGAATTGTGCTTTCTAAATCCTTATTAGAAATTGCTAAAGAATCCCCAGATATTATTCCAGTCCAAGATATTCTAAATTTTCTTGATGATCAAGATTCCTTTATCCGTGAAACAAGTGTAAAAATTCTAGGTTTTATTGGATATAAGCTTCCGTTTTCTGTTGTTGAAGTTTTAATAAATAAATCGTTGATCGATGATGAATGGATTGTTAGAGAAGCAGCAGTTATAAGTTTAGGTAAGATAATTGATCATGTTGATGATAAGCAAAAAATCATTGAGAAACTTGTTTCCCTCCTTAACGATGCACAAAATTGGGTTCGCAGGTCTGCTATGAATATTCTATCAAATATTAATGAAGTGAACAATTCTCATATTCCCTTTAACCATTTATATGATAATCTAAAAAGTAACGATCCTAAAGTTAGAGAAGCTTCAGCTAGATTGTTAGGGATTTATAGTAATCAAATCGAAGATTTATTTGACAATTTCATTCTATTATTAGGAGATGAGTCAAAGGAAGTACGATCTAGTGCTATAAACAGTCTTATTGAAATAATTCAAGAAATCGGACTTAATCGGATATTAACAAAATTATTGCAGAATTTAAGTGGAGAAGGTTCTCTTGAGACCCAACGTTCAATTGCGTTAGTTTTAGAACGAACTGTAAAGTATGAAAATGAAAAAATCAAAAAGCGTGTGATTTCTCTCCTAAAAATAAGATGTGAAATGAGCCAAGATCCTATTATATGTGGGATCTTACAACAATTAAAAGAGAATTAGAATAAAACTTCTTTTAAAATAAAATTAAATACACTTT
>JAUWHL010000285.1 GCA_030605895.1 Promethearchaeota archaeon
AAAAGAAAAAACATTCATGTTTAGATTAATGAATATGTTAACAAATCAAATATTAGTCGATGAGGTGAAAGACAAAGTATTAGCAGGAGCTTTGGCTCTTAGAATCCTTGGAGGTATATTTGTGGAAATTTTTGGTGGCCGAAATGCTCAAATAAGAGTAATTCGACTCAATCAATTATTAAAAGATAGAAAAGTTTCAAATATCGAGAATAAAAAGAAAATCGATGAGCATATTAATAAAATACTTGAAGAAGATTTGAAAGCTATTCAAAAGAGAACTATGACAATAAATACATTAATTCCTATATTAAGTAAAAAAAGGTATTTCATTAAAACATACGATATAGTTACTAAAGATTTCCCAGAATTTATTGTAAAAATGATAACTGTTAGAGAGGAAGATCGGTTAAAGGATATTGGTGATGAATATAAAAAACCAAGTGTTTCAGGGGAACTTATCCCTCTTGTTAATAATTTTTTGATGGATCTTGATTTAGCAAGAAGATTCTATAAAAAATATTTTGAAGAAATGTACAAAATAGCTTCTGATGCTCAAAAAAATATGTTATCTATTAGAAAATTCTTTAAATCATTATTAGAACTTAGTGACAACATGGATGCTATTGAGTTTTTTGGAAGACCTATAGCAAATACAGAACATATAATTTATATTTCGTTATTAAAGTACTTGTTTGATTGTCTACCAGAGGTGTTTGAGATAACTCGAACCATTCTTGATGAACAAGAATATCAAAGAAAAATAATGAAATTAGATACGTATCTTAGTAATTGGAAACTAGAACAACTAAATTTAGAAATTAGTGAGTCTGAAAACAAGATTAAGGAATATGAAGGGATGCAAGAGTGGGATACAACAGATAAGTTAAGGAATTTAACTAAATTTCTTAATAAAGATAAAAATGAGCTTAAATTCTATGATATTATGTTTAAACTCCTAAATGAGACAGAAAAAACCGGTGAAATTCTTAATATAAGATTAGATTTTACCAAAAGTATTTTGAAATATTCTAATTCATTAAAAAAAGTACATCCAAACCTTCCAGCAGCTTTACATGATTACTTAGAAAACTTAAATGAGTTCACTAATGAAATAGATAAAATCATTGATGAATTAAAAAAGAAAAGCGCCTCTGGTATTATTTCTCCCTTCGATTTTAGAGAAAGGAATGATGTGGCTGAAATAGCAAAAAAAGAGTTATTATCTCTGTGTGCAAATGTAGATTTTATGAATCATATTAAATCTTTGTCGGAAATCTCAAAGACAAATACGTTATAAAAAGATCATAAAGATTAACTATTATCCAATTTCAAGGATTTTTTTAACTAATTTTTTCTTTTTTTCTAAGTTAGCTTGATGCAATATCATATACTTTTTTGCTTGAGAAGAACATGCTATACATGGGGGATTCTGATCTACAATCATATCTTTTCCTATTCGAATTTTATTAACATAAATATGTATGCTTTAATGGGGTATTTTCTTAAATCTTTCTCTTGATTCAGAATAATTTTTCAGTAAATTTTTTAATTTTTTCCATTGCTTCCTTTGTTTCAGGTAAATCTGTATTTTGAAATACATGTAAAGTATCGTCCCATGTTTGCAATGTAATATCAACCCCTGCCTTCTTAGCTCGTTGATAAAATCTTTTAGAATCATCAAACAGCATTTCACTTGTACTTACTTGAATCAAAATGGGAGGTAAACTTCTTAAATCAGCATAAAGAGGAGAAATTGCTGGATCATAAGGATCCTTGCCAGATAAATGAGCTTCAATCCACCAGATATACCCTAAATCACCTAAAACAACATCAGTATAACAATTTATTTTTACTGACTCCCCTGTTTGCGCCATATCTGTGGATGGTGAAAGACAAATTGCTCCTGTGGGTAAAGAGATTCCATCATCTCGTAGTTTTAGTAGAGTTAACAGTGTATAATAACCCCCTGCAGAGTCTCCGGAGATAATGATATTTTGGGGATTAATCCCAATTGAGAGGAGCCACTTATATGCAGAAACGCAATCCTCTAAAGCTGCAGGGTGAGGTTCTTCAGGGGCAAGCCGATAGTTTATACTTAATACCTTAATATTGGTTATTTTTGCTAAATTTAGAGTAAATAATCTATGAGTATTTGTTGAGCCCATGATATGACCTCCTCCATGAATATATAAGATCGCTCGATCTTCTTTTACTCCAGGATATAAATGCCATTCGCAAGGTACATCATTAGCTTTAACTGATTTTACTATTGCCTTTTTTGGAATTGGATTTAACTTTTGAAAATAATCCGCACTATATTCCATATAGAATCGTAAATGTTTTGCTAAAAGTAACA
>JAUWHL010000304.1 GCA_030605895.1 Promethearchaeota archaeon
AGAACCATGAATCCCATAAGGAAAGTTTAAGTTATCAAGATTTAAATAAATTAACAGATGATATATTTGGTGAAGTTAAATCGTGTGATTTTGAAATTATAAATAAGCATCCAGATTTAAGAGCGATCCATGATGGAATTGATTTGATTGCAATTAAACCTATACACGTCCATGAGTTTTTAGATTTGCTTTTATTAATACCTATAAAAATATGTACTTTAAAAGGCGCGCTTATTGTCTCTGAAGATAAAATTGACTATAAACCAAAAGAACATGATAAAGGTAATTTTCACATTGATAGAATACCCCTCTCTTATATAAAGGCGTTAGATAAAGCAAGAACTATAATTTATGATGATATTATTAATAGAGGTAAACTTTCTGAGCACCTATCTGACCATCTGAAGGTTAATATTAGTGTTAAAAAGACGATTACTCACAAAGTCTTATTTCTTCACTCAGGGCAACGCCAATATAAATTATTAATTGAACCGCTGATTGTTTGTCAGAATACTGTTGGATTCATAGAAAAAGTACTTCCCTTTGCGTATCAAAAGTCAAATAATTCTCATATAGTTTCGATGTCTCAATTGACTGATTTTTTAGAATATATTGATCAAAAATACTTGCTTTCTGAAGGATATAATAAACAAAAACCTGCATATAGAGCATACTATAATGCTGAAGATAGATTTTGGGAAAATCTCAGGAAATTTGGGTCTCCATTTCTTTTATATTCATTGGGATTTATATTTGTATTTATATTCCAACAATATTCCGTCTTATCACTACTGATCAATTTAGGTTTTGGATTAATAGGACTTTTATTGATAATTATAGGTTATATATATCTAAAATTTTATAAAGTAAAGACAGGTTTGTATCAAGACTTTGCCACACCCTATTATCAGAAGTCGCACAGCTTTGATGATACAAATCTTACCTTAATCAATGATAAGATGCCCCCAAGACTCCAAAATCAGTTTACATACGAATGGTTAGGGAAAAATAGTCCTCTTAATGCAGTAGAAAAAATCGAGCTTAATAATGCAGAGCAATATTTATCTGAAAAAGTAATGAATAAGAAAATCAAAAAAACAGACCTTTTTGAACTTGAAAATGAAAAAAAGAACACTCCAGAAGATTTTGAAAGAAAAAATCAATATATTCAAAAGTATAGCTCATTTTTGGAGGATTAAATTATGAATACAAAAATTATACAATATTTTAGAATAATTGTTTTAGCATGTTTGGTTATTTTATTTCTTTCTATATTTTTCAATTGGTATTCATTTCAAATACACTCCATTAACGATGAAATTCTCGTTTCATGGAGCTATCATATATTTACTGAATGGACAACCCCAATTTCTGATGAATCTTCTCTAAATTATGCACTACGTCCCGATAGTTTAAAAATCCCTTTAGTAATTAATATTTTGTATTTAATAATGATAGTTCTTTCGGGATATGTTGTATTATTTAAAGATTTTGAACAAGTTGATTCATTAAGTAGTTATAATTATAATAGGTACATTCTCGGATTTCTACTTCTTTTAAATTTCTTTTATATAATATTCTTTCCAATAATGTATCTACTCCCTCAAGAATTATATTTTCCTTTTTTACAGATTATCGATTATGATGCTAAAATCAAGATTTCATGTGCTATTGGTCCGGGGTATCTTATGCAATTGATAGTATTTCCTTTGATTTGTCCTTATATCATATTTTATTATCGTACTATAACAAATTTTGAACATGAACGAAAATCTGTAAAGAAAAATTTAGATATTGTTATCGAAAGAGTTCAAGAACCACTTGATATTGATAAATTAATCGCTCAAGAAGAATTAAAACAACAATTCAGTGATACTACAGAACGTCCAGTTGACATGATTAATTCGATTTTAACATCATTTCTAGAAGGAGAGGGCTAATAAATGAGTATTGAAGTTCATGATGCTAAAATTAAAAATCTAATTCAAGTGTGTAAAGAAACAGGTAATACCAAGAAATTAGCAGTGGTAAGCTTTATTTTGACAAGCAATAAATTAGATGAGATTGGTATAAGATTTGGGTTAAGACATCGCAATAAAAATACGGGTGAGAAATTATTTGAATATATGGAACAAATTAATGCTTTTCTTGAATATAACTTAAAGATTAGTATTTTTAAACAAGAGCAGATCGAATTATTACGAAATTGTGAACTTCTCTTTTTAAAAAGTAAAGGTGATGTTCCCTATGAATATATTAAAAAAATATTTCAAATCTATTATGATTTTAGAAAATTAAAGATTCCAAATTTAAATAAAACCATGAAAAGTGATGTATTCTTGGAATCCTCTGAACTTGGATTTTTTTCTTTTTTATCACCTAAATCACGTCGAAGAAATAAAGATACAAACAAATTAAAACCCCTTATTGCACAAAAAATAAAGGAAAAGCAATTTTCCTTGCAAAAGGAGTTAGAACTTGAATTTAATAG
The DNA here is from genome assembly GCA_030605895.1 of Promethearchaeota archaeon. Classification (GTDB taxonomy): domain Archaea; phylum Asgardarchaeota; class Lokiarchaeia; order Sigyniarchaeales; family SOKP01; genus Loki-b32. Next base: position 2,492 of record JAUWHL010000304.1, read on the forward strand.
CCAAATGTTTGAAAAAGCAATCTATTTGCAATCTTTAAAAAAATCACTGGAAAATAATAAACGCAATAAAATTATCTTCCAAGGTACTCTCAAACAGAATTTATCTTATCAAAGATCTATCGAAGATATCTTTAAATATTTATTATTAGGCTTAATAGCACTAATCGTATCGCTAGGAATTATTATCCTAATTGAGTTGATGTATTATCCTGCTTATAATGGAGTATTAAGTGGATGGTCACTATTCTTCTTTGGGGTAGCAAGTATCATAATAATAGCCTATTTAAGATGTTTTAAAAAGGAGGGACGATAAAAATGGTAAAAAGTTCTATTCCGGAAATTCCTCCAGAATATACAAGAAAAAGGAGTAAAAAAAAGTATAAAGAGGAGACAGAGGATGAAACGGAAGACAATAAAGCATTCTTAGATATTTGGAACGTAAATCCTTCATTTAGAGATATTAGTAATAGATTATCAGTAATAAAAGCAGTTTTTCTAATTTCTATCACGATATTAATGATCCTTTCGCTCTATATTTTATATCAAGATATTTTCATAGCAATAAGCATTGGGGTTGCATTTACTATTATTTTTATAATCATATTCCATGAAGAATTCTTTATTTTACAAAAAATAATAGTTCGTAGTCAAGTCTCTTTTAATCCATTTTCGGATTATGTTTTCTGGTATGATAAAAATAAACCTGTGACACTTATCATTTCTAATCGTAAAGATCTAACTCATCTCGCAATTCGCATCTTTAAAGTAGATATTATTCCTGAGAATGTCCATTCCGCAATCCGTCAGTTTGTAAAAGCTCTAAGCTCCAAAAATGTTAGATTATCATATTCATATCAAATTGTCCAGAAACCTGTTATAAATCTATTTAATAAAACTACCGCCCATGAAAATTCAATTGAACCAATTAGTACTGCGATATATTTTTCTGTTTTTTATAATACGACAGGAATTCTTACGAATTATAAAATAGAACGATTAAATTATTATATTAACAGTTTTTCGCGCAATTTTAAGAGCAATTTAGTTGCTAATTTCCATCATTTTAGAATTACTTTATTATCAGATACGAATTTAGTTAATGCAATCAGAACTTTTTTTATAAGAGATAAACCGAGCGTCGTGAACAATAAATCTGATAAAAAACTCAGAGTAAATGGAAATAGATATAATGGTCTGGGAAAGTTAGGAATAATAGGGGCATTTATTATTTATTTTTCATATTTTCTTTTTAGTCTTAAAGTAACAATCTGGTACATAATTGCATTAAATTCCCTATTTACTCTGCTTATATTATTTATCTGGTGGAGAAGCGTTTTTTTCCAATTTACTAAAAATAAATTATTAAAAGAAGATAATATTTCCATCGCAAATCCCTTTGAAAAGGTAAATTTTTTCAGAGTAAAAAGATTCCCATATAGTTTATTTATCCATATTGATAACCAACTATTACTTGGTCTGAAAATGGTAAATCTCAAGTATATTTATAGTAAACCATTTTGTTTATTTGGGAAATTTCTTGAAGGACTGAATAATCATAAAATCTTATTTAGTTATACTCTTAAATCCCAACCAATTTCGTATTATGAATTTTATCACAATGGTTTGGATCATGTGCACGAAAAAATGCAGTCTTTTATTCAGTATGGGATAATAAACCAAGTTGAAGCAGAAAAATGGTTAGGATATAGATATGGAATGTGGTATAGTATACTAACACTCTCGATTAACTCATATAAATTTATTCGCTCAATTAATACTGATGATTTTGATGTTATTGAAGAAGATCTTAACGAGAAAATTGATTCATTAAAGGGTGCGTTTAATTTAAATTTTCAAAACTATGAAATCGAAAATCTTAAAACAAACCAGTTACTTGCAGGCTATTTATTCTCTTCATTTAAGAATAACCTATTTCGTTTAAACGGTTCTCATCTAAACTATCTGATGCTTCAAGGAGCAACTTTAACACCACTTACCACAATAGCGGATGTTCTTAAAAAAGGAACTGATACGATGATCGCTGCTGAATTTAATACTCCATTATATTTGAAAAACTTAATAACTATAGGCCATACAACGAATACCGAAGTGTTAGAAAATGAAGTTCTTTTTGGATTTACGGCAGATCAGTTGAAAAGCCTTTTAATTGTACATGGTACTTCTGCTAAAAGAGATTATGCATCCATGAAAATTATAGCAGAGTTAATAGAAGCTAAAATTCCTTCTTTAGTGTTCGATCTCAATGGCACATGGTCAAAACTAATTAGTTATTTTAAGGATTCTCAATTTGAAGAAGAAATTGAATATTTTAAATTAGGAAAAGCTTTCACCATAGACCCCCTTATCTCTGACATCGAATATGATACAGATAATACTGGATATTTAGAATATATGTTTGATGCGTACGGGATAGCTTTTAAAAAAGACCAAAGAACTATTGAAATGTTCCGAAATATCATACGGAAAAATCCTGATATGGATCTTTCTTCTATGAATTTAGATTTACAATCCCAAAGAGATTGGAAAAAAAGTCCGATTAATGATTCTTTACTTAACTTATTTTCAGATTTCTCCGAACAGGATTTTATTTTCTTCCAGAGTGTTCATGGGGATACGACAAATAAAATAAAAGCATACGATTTCGTGCGTAATAACAAAACTGTGATTATAGATCTTTCAATTTTAAGAGATCTTGATAAACAGCTATTCTTTATATTTTTAATAATCTCAAAAATAATTCATTATGTAAAAAATTCAGAAAATTATCATCCAAAAATTATTCGAATTCCGAATATTGATGTTTTTTTCAATTCACGGTATTTGGATATGAAAATGAATTATGGGAAAGTTAATGTTTATTTAGATCCACTTAAACAACATGGTTTTGGATTCATATTTTCGGCAAATCAAATTTATTATCTTCATCCAAACTTACTAACCTATTTGAATAATATAATTACTTTTAAAGCAACTGACAATCGTGATATTTCGATACTAAAGAGTTTAATGAACTTGCAAGAACTTGAAGGAACGGGTTATTATACACGTTCACGAAATCAAACATATCAAATAAGATTTGTTCAAAGCCTAAGAAATAACGAGATTGTCGTAAGAAGAGATGATATATATCAATCTTTTCCAGCTATAATTGATTGGGAAAAAATCAAAAATTCAGATCTCCTCTCTTATGAAGATATTGTACATTTCATGGAAAAACAAGGATATGATTTAAAATACACTGAAGGAAAAATTTTGGAACAAGCAAAAAAGACGATTTTTGAGAAAGATCTTAGTGGGTATGTTATATATCTTGAGGAAGTTATTAAATTTCTTGATGAGATTAAAAGCATCGATAAAGTAGGAAATCTTTATAAGCAGAAATTAAAAAAGATATTAAAAGAAATTATATATCCAAAAGTTTCGAAAAAAACCAGTAGGAAGGAGCAGATCAAACGAATTAGGGATGAATTATTTGAAATTCTAATAAAACATGGATATTTAGTTGAAGACCATCCAAAAAGGGCAAGTGGATCAGAATCACTAAGAACTTCATATTCTGTTGGTGATCAATATCAGAAGGCTGTAAGTGACTATTTTGAGCATAAAGGAAGAGTTTTCTCCGATCTTAACGTTGAGACACTTGAAAAGGGGAGTAACAGTCAAAGTGATCTAGGTGAGGTGTTTCAACAAAATCCTTCTCGAAAATATATTATTCAAAAAGCAAATTTGAAAAATGCCTTTGCACGTGAGTTTTCTGATTTTAACTATCATATCTTTAAAATTTATGGTTTTATCAATAAAGGGGATTATGAGAACGCCTTAAAAATTGAACATGAAATAATTAGGAACTTTCTCGTTAATATATTTAAGCAATACTATAACATTGATAATATAGGTACTTCAGCAGAATTGGATAAATTCTTGAATTTTTTAAGCAATATTGAGGATTTTCCCTTTTCAAATCAAGAATTAATAGGTTTTATGGAAAAATACCAAGTAATTGATTTAAAATCTGAAAAGAAAGAATCATTAGCTAAGGAAATATATCAGTTTGTTTATGATTTTTTTATTAAAATTCAAAATTATATTTACAGAAATGATGAAAAAAATGGAGATAACTAAGATGTCTGCTGTTAAATATCTTAATGAAATGTTAGAAAAGCTTGTTTTTGATAAAGGAGATCTTAAAAGGTTGAAAACTTCAATTGATCATGTGGTTACAGGACAGGTGACAACAAAACAATTAAGAGAACAAATTATTGAAAGTAGAAGTAAAATTATTGAACGACTAATTGAATATATTCCATTTTACATAAAGCAATGGGCAATTGGTAATTCTATTAATGAATTTACAAATAATCCTACTATAGATTCTAATTCAGAATTAGAAGAAAAATTAAATGAGAAAGATAAATTTCTTGAAGAAATTGGACTTCGAATAAAAAAGATTCATGAAAAACTAAAACAAAAATTTGGAGCTATTGCCTAACCACGTTTTTTTATTTTTCATATGAATTTAAAGGAAAAAATCACCAGATATTCTTCTTTTTTTTTGTTTAAATAAACTTGTAAAATATTATGTTAAATTTCAAAAAAGCTCTTTGAACTAAGTACAATCATATAAAAAATTATGACAATCTCAGAACAAATGATTACAAATTTGGTAGTATCGCTAAATGAATTATTCCCTAATTTTACAAATCAATTCATTAAACCTTTTGAGAAAGTTGTTAATCCGGATATCCATAATGGAATGAACCTTGATTTTGAACTGTGTGATAGAGAACAAAAGAACA
>JAUWHL010000021.1 GCA_030605895.1 Promethearchaeota archaeon
CATCATTTAAGATGAAACTTTAAAAATAAGGAAGACGCAATATATTATAATAATAATTAAATAATTTATTTAAAACATTTTTAAATCATACTAGGAGGAATAAAAAAATGGCTAAAAAATCATCTGTAGAGGCTCTTTTTGTGAAAAGTAAAGTCCGAGAATATATCAAAGGTAATGGATGCAATACAAGCGGGGACTTGATTGATGGTCCTGCACTTAATGATGCAATCATTAACGTTCTCGACAAAGCAATCGCAAGAGCTAAAGCAAATAATAGGAAAACTGTTCAAGAGAAAGATTTATAATCTTAATCAAAGCATAAATTTATTTTATTTTTTTTATTTTTGGAATAAATATTTGTTAATTGAAAATTACTAATTTTGCAGACTTTTGATGTTTTAATTTATTAAAGTTGATTATGCAATTAACACACACGACCCACAAAAAATAAATAAAGAATAAATATTCCACCCTAAATCGCCTTATACCTTATTCTCTTTCTATATAAAAAGGAATAATTTATTCTTATTTTACTACTTTCTCATAACCTTATTTTTTGACATTTTGAGCAATTTCTTTATCAATAATAAAGAATCCTAATGACAAAACGCTTTTTAGCCTTTGAAGATCATCTTTCAACCTTTTAACGCGTTCATAGGGACCAGATACAGCTATTATTTCAAGGCACTTTTCATATTCTAAGTGAACATGCATCGTAGAGATAATAATATCACAAAAATGATGTTGAATGTCGTTTTTGAGGATTTCATCTGTTTGTTGAACACTAGCATATATAGATTTTGAACTATATTCATGATCATGATCAGAATCATGTAAATCATTATGAGAATGCTCATGATTTAAATCAACATGTTCATGGGTCATCATTATTGTAATGCATCCAACTACATTTTCAGATGCCACAGAAATATTTTCTTCTTGTACCATAAAAAAATGCATAGATTTTCTAATGGCATCAGATCTTGATATACCTATCTTATTTCTAAATTCCTCAAATTTTTCGTATAGATCTTGAGGTAGAGAAATTGTAAAACGTTTATATTCTTCCATTTTAAGCAACTAGGACATTATAAAATTAAAGTAAGATAAAAAAATTATTTTCTTATTAATATGGCAATTGGCACACTAGCTTCTCTCCATTGCGCAATCTTTCCGCTATATTCTAGGTCTAACTTAACCCTTCCATGATCTCCAATAATAATCATCAATGAATTTGATCTAAGTTGCTTATAATTACTTAAAATCCATTTATCAGTTCTATTTATTAATTTTTCAATCAAATCTTCAGGAGTTCTTCGTTTTAATCTTTGTTGTTGTTTATGTAAATTCTCAAAATCTAAATAATGCATCCATGAAAGATCATGGGTGTTAATGGCTTTCGCACTTTCTACCCAAGTACTCATATCAGAATCTTTTGGAATAGATTTTGTTCCACCATCATACCTTTCAATATCCTTTTTTCTACCTATGAAACAGGTTGCTTTACCTCCGGAGTTTATCGCTTTTAACAAGTGAAATCCATTGGGTTCAATCTCAAAACCTCCATACATCAATTGATGTAACACTCCTAGCGTGTAAGGGTTTTTAGTGCTTAATAATAACATTGCTTCAGAGTTAGTGATCATAAATTGTGGTTTAAGATATGTGATTTCAAATAGACCGAAATTATCAATTAAATTTATGCTAATACGTTCGATTCCTTGATATAAATCTAAAATTTGTTGAACTGCTTCTGGGATGGTACCATGGGGAGGTTCAATATCTAACAATTTAAGTATTGTTGCGGGTAATTGATTCATGTAGCATTTTAAAGTTTGCAGTTCTGACATATTATGTGCCCTAAATTTGAAAATATAATTTATTTTTAATAATTCTTAATATTATTAAAAAGATAATATAATTATAAAATTGTTATCACTTAAATTATCGAATTTTATACCAATTTTTACAAAATAATATAATGAGAATATTATATATCGATATGTATAACTCTGGGATTTCAGGGGATATGTTCCTCGCTTCTCTTTTAGGATTAGTTCCAGAAGATAATAGTATTTTGACAGAATTAGAAGATCTACAAAATTATTTGTCTGGTGTTTCAAAATTAAATATTAAATTAGTTCATACTGAACATACTGGAATTCAATTGAATCAATTAAAGATAGATATAAAAGAAACTAAAGAACATAGAACCGCAAAAACATTGCAAAAAACATTAAATGATTTTCTTAACAATTCTAAAATCTCTCATCAAGCAAAAAATTATGCTAATAATGTTTTAAATTCATTAATTCAAGCGGAGTCAGAGGTCCATGGAGAATTAATTGAAAACATTCATTTACATGAACTTAGTTCTGTTGATACTCTAATAGACATTATTGGAGTTGCCATTGCTCTTGATAAAATTAAGGTCTTTGAAAAAAAAATACCAATTTATTGTAGTAAAATCCCTTTAGGTGGTGGTACAGTTAATACAAAACATGGTACCCTAGCAATTCCTGCTCCTGCTACTTTAAAAATCTTAGAGAAATCAAAATTAGTTACTTTTGGAGGTCCTATAGATTCCGAGCTTGTAACACCCACTGGAGCCGCGTTAATTGCAAATCTAAATTCAAATTTTCTTCAATACCCTAATGAAATGAGAATTAATAAATCGATTTATAGTACAGGGCAAAAGAAATTTAAAAACTTCTTAAACATCTTAAGAATTTTTTATGGTGAAACTGAGGATACTGACTATTCTGAATTTAATCATCCATTGCAAAAGTATATCGAGAAAGTTGCTATACTCGAAACAGATGTAGACGATGTATCAGGGGAAATTCTAGGAAATTTTATAGATAAATTCGAGAAAGAAGATGTATTAGATATTCAAATCTTTCCAAATATAACAAAAAAAAACAGACCAGGGCATAGTATAAAAATTCTTTGCTATCCAGAGTTGATTTTTAAGTTAATTGAAAGGATGACACAAGAATTAGGAACTTTAGGAGTAAGATTCAATATAATTAATCGAGTTTGTATTAATAGAAGAATTGAAAGAAAAAAGATTGAAATAAATGATAAGCTTTATGATTTAAGCTATAAAATTTCATTTATTGAATCAGATAGAGGAATAAAAATCGTTAACATTAAACCTGAGTATGATGATTTAAAAATGATAAGTGATGATACAGGTTTCACAATTAAAAAAGTTCAATTAATTGCTCAAGCAAAAATAGAGCAGATCTATAATAACTTCACTAAACATAAATAATAAATAGAAAAAAAAATAGAGTTGGAAAATAAGCTCTAATATTGTGTCATTTAATATTTATCAACATTAAACTTTTGCAACATATACTCATCTTCAACCATTTCTCTTGAAAATTCTTGTATTCTCAATATTTCTTTTTTAATTTCCTTAACGTTTTCTGATTTACCCAAATCTTGAAATATTTCTTCTGCTTCTTTGAATATTTCAATTATTTTATCAAAGTTTCCTGATACTTCAAGATCTTCAGCTAAAAAAACCAAACCTTCAGCAGTTTCTAATTTTTTACCTAGTTTTTTCTGAATTTTTAATGATAGATAGTGATATTTCATACTTTCAGCATGTTGTTTAAAAAGTGAGTAAGTTCGTCCTAATGCTCTTAAAACAAGTGCTTCTTCTTCGGGTAAAGTATTATCCCGACAATGTTTTAAAATGGATTCGAGAAATTGAATGTATTCTGTTTTTTTTTGTATTTGGGTCCGATCAATATGTTCCATTGCTTTTTGATAGTTTTCTAAATTATTAAGGATATCACCACTTTCAAAAAACTTTCTAGATTTTTCAAAAAATTCTGTATGATTTATAGATGCGACCATAGGGGTCTCAACTAATTTTTCTTAGAGTTTTTTTTTAGATTTTATTAATTGAAAAATAAGACTAATATTAATTATATTAATTTACCTATTTATAGTTATCTATCTTAGACTAAAGGGCTAGAGATATCAAAAAGGGATAAAATATTGAATAATCTAATCGTTCACTTGAAGTAAAAAAATTCATTAAATGAACATTTGATTAAATATATGTTTGTTTAAATGGATTTTAACAAAATAAAAAAAAAACAAAGTTAAATATTTTAAAAGTTGATTATTCCCGCGATTCCTAGAGGGAGAAATATGCATAATAATACGATTCCTATAGCATAGATTAATCCAACTACTCTTACTTTTTGCTTTTTTTCTGGTAAATCATACACATAAAAAGCTCCGACGAAAAAATGAAAATATCCTATTAGAAAGATTAGAATTGGATTATACCAATGCCACCATGGATACACCCAGACTAAATAATTCCCCATATTCAAAAAAATTTCCACAATTACACAGAATAATGTAAAACCGATTGCCATAGCCCATCGATTAGGGAGACCAAGTATTTTTTTGCTTTTATCATCTGGTAGAAACTTGGCAAATGTTATTCCTGCAATTGAAAACATAAATGCAATTTCAATATTCCATCCAATCAAAATGATATAAGCACTTGCTCCGGGTGTAGTCCAAAAAGCAGAGTAATCTGTAATGACAAATACAAGGCCATTCCATATTTCATTTATCAAATCCAAACCTAATACCATTAACCCTGCAAATACTGTACTCCAATTTCCCGTTTCTCTAGCATTCTTGATTTCAACACCATAAATGTATAAAACTATCGCAAGTAGTGGAATGATATACCATCCCGATTCCGAATTAAGCTCACGAAGTTTATCAAGAGCATCCCATGAAGCCTGTGTTGGTGCCATAAATTTCACATTTTTAAAATTTGTTTTATATTATTAATTAAAAAAAAATTAAACATGAATATTTATAAAATTTTACTACTTGAGTTTGTACATTTTATATCAAAAATGAGG
>JAUWHL010000292.1 GCA_030605895.1 Promethearchaeota archaeon
ATATAAATGCTCATGAAACATATGCTATGTTTATTGTAAATAGCATTTGGCGATTAAAAGAAGGAGGAAAATTGGGTTTTATAACAAGTGATTCATTCTTAACGCTAAGCACTCATAAAAAACTAAGAAGATTTATTCTTAATAATTGCAAAATTAATGAAATTCTTTTAGCACCAAAAAATTTGTTTTCTAATCAAAATGTAAGTACAAGTCCAGTAATTATTATTCTGACAAAATGCTCTGGTCAGAAAAATAGAAAGTTAAGGGAAAACAATAAAATGAAAATAATTCCTAGAGTAAACAGTGAGGATGATTATTATACTCCTCAGATTCTCTATGAAAATGAGCAATTAAAATATAATTCTTTACCATTTAACATATTTTTTACTGATGTAGAAGATGAAGTTATTGATTTATTTGAAAAAGCTCCCAAATTAGAAGATTTCATTCAAGGATATATTGGGATGCATACTCATGATAATAAGAGGTTTATAGCTGCTATTGAAGGTACTGAACTAGCTAAGATCTTTAGAAAGAGAAATATGAAAATAATTGATTCTGATAGGAAGTATCGTATTATTGAAAGAGAAAATTTAAAATCAAATCAGTGGAAACCTTATTTAAAACGAGGAGGCGCAGATCAGTATTATAGACCAATAATGGAAGCATTAGATTGGAGTAAAGAATCATTAGATAATTATGATATTCCGAAAAATGTGCCCTTTGAAAAGGAGGGTATCATAATAAGTGGAGTAAGTACAAGATTAGCTGCGCGTTATATGCCAAGAGGATGCTATTGGGATTCTAATAAAGCTATTGGATTTATAATTAAGGAAAAAACTATTTCCATTCCTTATATTTTGGGTCTGCTAAATAGTTCCTTATACAACTACTTAGCAAAAGGAATTATCAATAATACTAGCAGTATACAAATTTCAGGGATCCATGCTTTGCCTTTTGTGTTACCTGATAATGAAACTAAAGAAAAAATAGAAAATCTTGTCAATACAATAGTTAACAGTAAAAGAGAAGATGAAAATTATAATTATGTTTTAGAACAACAGGAAATTGATAAAATAATTTTTAATTTCTATGCTGATAGATTAAATTTTTCAATGAGTTTAAAAGATAGATTGGATCAATTTTTTTCTATTTATTGATAAAATACTTCTACTGAAGTATTCAGTTCCAATTCCTTTTATCAATTTTGAATTGATCTTTATAGTTTTTCTCCTTTAATTTCTTCTTCATATTTTTTTCTTCGTTCTTTTAAATAAGTTGGTATGGGAACATCCCACCAGCCAAAAGCCGGAGAGCCGGTAAAAGGAAAAGTCCTGTTTACTAAGATTTCTATTACTGCTGGTTTTCTTGATTCACTTGCTCTTTTCAATGCAGGAAATATAGCTTCTCGTTTCGAGATTTTTTCTGCATAACATCCAAATCCCTCTGCAATTTTAGCAAAATCAGGGGAATAGGTATTTCCATCCTTATCTTCGAAGGCTGTAGCATAACCTCGATCTTCTCCAAATGCTGCTTGCTGTAAATCTTTAATTGCAATCCATCCATGATTATTAAGTACAATAAAGAAAATGTTATCCAAACCAAGTTGAACAGCTATAGATAACTCCGATATTGTCATCATAAAATCACCATCACCTACAAGAGCAACAACTTGACGGTTTTTCTTGCCAATATCAATTGACCCTAGTTTAGCTCCGATGGTAGCAGGAACACTGTATCCCATTGTAGAAAACCCTCCAGCAGTTAAACAAGTTTTAGGTTCATAAAACTCTAATTCTTGGATCATCTGAGCTTGTATATTGCCAGAACTTGTCACTATGACAGCATCTCTATCGAAAAATTTTCTTATCTCTTTTAAAACTGTAGAAATCATTACAGGAACTTTTGTCTCATCTCGATGTTTTTCAAGGAGCTCAAACCATTTTTTCTTTTCTTCTTGAATTTCTTTAAAATAATCACTACTTTTATACTCATTTGAATAGTCTCCTAATTCATCGATAATTTGTTGAAGACACGCTTTTGCATCGCCAATAATCCCAACTTCGACGGGATAATTCTTACCAATTTCATGTGGATCAATATCAATTTGGATAAGTTTTGTAGGAGGAATGGAAAAACTTACGCCATCTTTATAAGAGCTTGCAGTTTCATCAGCAAAGCGACAACCAATAGCCAAAATTACATCTGCTGTTGATGTCATCTTCAATCCTACTGTAGTACCTTTCGAGCCACTACTCCATGCAAATAAAGGATGATCGTTTGGAAATGCGGATTTAGCCATCATTGTTACTACAACAACAGCACCGATTTTTTCTGCTAACTCTTTGACTTCTTTAAAAGCTTCAGCAGCAACAACTCCACCGCCTAAAAGTATAACGGGTCTATTTGCATCTTTTAATAATTGAGTTGCTTTTATAACAAAAATAGGATCTCCTAAAATTTTTCCAGTTGATCTCCTTTTCATGGGCTCAGGTATGATAATTTCGGCATCAGATGCTTGAACATCAATAGGAAGATCGATCATAGTAGGACCTTTTCTTCCTGTCATCATTTGATTAAAAGCTCGTTGCATTATTGAGGGGAGTTGACTTACTGAATCAACATGGAAACTACGTTTAACAATTGGTTCTAAAACTCTTAGCATGTCAGAATCCCTTCTTCTCTCAATTTCTTGAAGAACTCCCTTTCCACGCATATGAGTGTGGGTTGATCCGGTTAAACATAAAACAGGGAAGCTATCCACATAAGCATCAGCCAATCCAATTGCTGTATTCATCGCTCCTGGTCCAATTGAAGTAAAAACACATAAAGGCTGCCCCGTGATCCTATAATAGCCTACAGCAAGGTGAATACCGGCATTTTCAGTTTTTGGCTGAATAATTTGTAGTTTATCTTTATCTCTGTAAAATGCGTCAGTTAATGGTAAATTTCCATGCCCGGGTATTCCAATAACATATTTTACTCCTTCTTTTATTAAATATTTGGAGATAACCTCTCCACCAGTATACTTTGGCATTTTATAATCTATTTAATTTGTAAGTTTTTATTGAATATAATATGATATACTAAAAATAGATATAAGTTTGTTATTCAATGAAACTGTTTAATAAAAAATGTATATTTATACAAAAATTAATTTGAAAATTTAGTATCCCCCTTCTTTTTATAAGGAAAATATCAAGAATTAAACATATATACAGTAAAAAGTTATGTTATTCTTTTAATTGTTGGGTAAAGTGCCTTCTATCTTAGAAAAGATTCGAGTCTTGGGAGAAAATTCTAAATATGATATTTGTGCCAGTACGGCTTCCAGTCGTACAGCTAAATATCCAAAACTTTTTGGAGATTCAAAAAAATGGATAGGAACTACAGCAAGTGCCGGAATTTGCCATAGTTATACCCCAGATGGTCGATGCATGAGTCTCTTTAAAACTCTATACACTAACAAATGTATATACAGTTGCAAGTATTGCTTTTCCCATAATTGTAGGCAGAAGATGAGCTTTACACCAGAAGAATATGCTCGTACGTTTATGAAACTCTATTCGATGAATGTAGTTGAAGGAGTATTCATCTCATCCGCAGTTTGCGGTAGTGCCGATGAAACGACTGAAGAAATGTTGGAAGCAATTCGGCTTCTTCGATTTAAATATAATTTTCGCGGTTATGTACATTTTAAGTGTTTACCTGGTGTGAGCCAATATCTTCTTAAAGAAGCAATAAGTCTGTCAGATCGTATTTCCATCAATTCAGAAGCATCTACTAAAGATCATCTTGCTGAAATTGCAGAACAAAAAGATTTTATGAACGATATCATAATGCGTCAGCGCTGGTTAAAACAAATTCGCGTCAGACATAATGATGAAACACTTAAAGTATTGAAAGATTTGAAACAAGATAATCACCTAAACTATCAAGAAAAGATGATTAAAGATAGAAGAGAAGATGGGTATAAAAAATTTAGATGGGATGACGCTCCAATTCTTAATAGTGGACAAACAACCCAGTTTGTAGTGGGGGCTGCGGAAAATGAAAGCGATTACGACCTACTTAAAAGAATCGATTGGGGATATAAAGAAATTGATCTTAGGCGAGCCTATTTTTCTTCTTTCATCCCAATCGAAGGGACACCCCTAGCTGGTAAACAAGCAGCACCTTTAGCAAGAGAACATCAATTATATCAAAGTGATTGGTTATTGCGAATCTATCATTATAAACTCAAAGATTTGAGAGAAATATTAACGGAGGAGGACAATTTACCTATAGGTGATCCAAAAATTCACTTAGCAAGACAATATTTTAAAGATCATGGACCAGTGGATCCAAATCAAGCATCTTATCATGATTTAATAAGAGTTCCGGGGATTGGTCCAATCTCTGCTAAGCGGATAATTAATTTGCGTTCTAAAAAATTTGTATTTAAGCGTAGACAAGATTTAAAATCTGTTGGTGTTGTGTTGAAACGAGCTGATCCTTACCTCTTAATAAATGGAAAAAATCAAACAACCCTTCAAAATTTTATCGATCTAAATGATAGTAAAAATACACAGAGGGAACTCGTATGGGAAAATTAATGAATAAAAAAGATCCTTTAGAGGTTATAGGATGTGCTAAAGGCCATTCACATGAAGAAATAATTAATAATCTACCCAGACATAGTAAATTTTCTCCAATTCTCATACGACAGATTAAAAAAATACCAGAAGTAATCTTACGCAATTCAGGCACTCCAATAGCAAAAAGAATGAACCGTATGATGAGAGAAGTGACTACTGAAACATATCGTGCTAAGCAGTTTACTCGAACTGAGATTAACAATCAAGGTGTATTATTTGGAGTGGTTTTACTCAGGCATCGAGTAATGGATTTAGTTTTAAATTATTTCCACGAAAGATGGCCAGAGTGTATAATTTGCTTGTATAATGAACATTCTGGTAAAACGGGGATAATAAATGAAAACGGAAGGATTCAAGAGATTGATGCTACTCTGAAAAGTGTTGTAGAAAGAGTTAGTAAAAATCGTCCGATCATACCATATTTCGACGATATCCAATTTTCTGGTGGAGAAATCTTCGAGACGCTTTATAAGTCACAGTTTATTTCTGAAAGAGAAAACCAAAATTACTTTAAGCGGATGATTCCCGATAAATGTTTTGAATTACCAGGGATGAGAGGAGGTGTAGAAAAGCGTTTTCGTAATAAAAAGATTAATGAATATCTTTAATTTCATATTATTTTGGCAAATAATTCTTTGCCTGTTTGATATGCTTCACTTTCATTAGGCAGTTGCAATAAATTTTCTCCGATTATATTCATTCTACTGATTTCATCGCTGTTTGCAATAAAACCGAGGAGCTTTACATACTCTTTTTTAATACTAGCTACTTCTTTTTCTAAAATATCTCTTAAGGAGTTCTCTGGAAACCTATTACCGAGTATCCAAATATTTTCAAATTTTAAATTGACTTCTTTAGTTATTTCTAATATACGTTTCATGGTATGGATGCCCATCTTGCTTGGATCACTTATGATTACTAAATCTGTGACATTTCGACCAGTTTTTCTGGCAAAAAATTCCAATCCAGCAGGAGCATCGATGAGTACGATATCATAATTCTTGGATAATATGTCAATGATGCGTTTCAAATAATTATTGATGCTGCAATAGCACCCCTCTCCTTCTCCTCGACCCATTTCTAAAATATCGAACATATCCATTTCAATTAGAGCGTCAAATACCTCGGATTCGACGATCTGATCCTTAGAAACGTCGAGAGGTATTTGTCTTTTTTGGATTTTATGTTTCAGCTCCGCCATTTTTCCCCCGACTGTTTCCTTAAAATGGATTTCTTTCCCGATAAGATCTGCAATATTTGCATCGGGATCGGCATCAATTACGAGGATGTTTAAATTTTTATATTTTTCGAGCAAATATTTGAGCATTAAAACGAGGAGCGTAGATTTCCCAACCCCGCCCTTTCCAGAAAAAGAGATGATTTTTTTCATGAGAATTAACTTAAAACTAGTGTTTATTCTTTATGTAAAGAAAATTGAATTAAGATTAAAAATTTATTATAAATAATTAAAAAGATTAAGTTGCTTTCTAATAAGAAAAATAAACTTGTTTAACAGAGAAATTAATAATAAATAGATAAATTTATAGAAATCATATCAACACGGTAAATCATGTGGATGCCTAAAAATAAACTAAAGGGAATTAGAGGAGTTATATTTGATTTTGACTTTACATTAGCAGATTCATCAAAAGGAGTTGTAAAATGTGTTAATAATGCTTTAAAAAAGCTTGGTTTTGCCGAATTTCCAGAAAAAGAGATTACTAAAACGATTGGTCTTACCCTCGATCATACATTCACAAAACTATTAGGAGAACAACATATAGACAAAATTGAGAAATTTAAGTACTTTTTCATCAAAAAAGCAGATGAGATTATGGCAGACCTTACTAAATTATTTACAGAGACACCTGGTATAATTAAAAGATTATATGATAAAGGGTTTAAGTTAGGGATTGTTTCTACGAAATTTCGATATAGAATAGAGGCCATTTTGAATAGAGAGAATCTTCTAGATTTTTTTGATGTTATTGTTGGTGGGGAAGATGTTTCAACTCTTAAACCTAATCCCTTTGGTTTGTTGTTGGCTGTTAAAAAATTAAATTTAACTTCCTCAGAAGTTATCTATATAGGTGACAGTATAATTGATGCAGAAACGGCTAATAGAGCAGAGATCTCATTTATTGCTGTTCTCTCAGGAGTTACTCCTCGAATAGTTTTCAATCGATATCAAGTAAGAGAAATTCTTAACAATATCTCTGAACTTCCTAACCTATTATGTATTACATAAGAAATATAATTTTAATAAATTATCTTCTTGATTGATGTTGTTGTCGTGGTTGTCGTTGTTGTCGTTGTTGGTCTGGACGGTAAACCGGAACTATCTTTGAGGTAAATTCTTCTAAAGTATGAGGAAACTCGTCTTCGCTTGAAATTTTACCTAGCTCTAGCATTATTTGCCGAGCTAAAAGCCAAAATGCTAAACCTAATGCTTTTTTACCACGATTATTGGCCGGGATCGCAAGATCTATACCTGTAAGAGTATCGTCGGTATCGAATAGAGAAACTACTGGAATTCGTGCCAATTTAGCTTCTTGTAAAATTACTTTATCAGCATGAGGATCTACAATTACTACAACGCTTGCATCTTTAACATATGTATCAATAATAGGATTTGTAAGGGATCCTGGAATAAATCTTGTGGTAATTGCTCTGCAACCTAATACTTTACAGAATTTTTTTACTGGTTCTTTTCCATATCGTCGAACCGAAGTTACAATAACTCTATCACTTCCTTCTTCAACATATTTACTTAGATATTTAGCTGCGATCTGAAGTCGTTCATCTGTTTGTGTTAAATCAATGACATATAATCCATAATTAGTTTGTCTATAAATAAATCTTCGAGCATCTCCCGTCAATAATTTTGTTCCAATATGTATACCGCAGCTTAAGTAGAGTTGTTTTCTTTCCTCATCTTTATCGACTATTTCCTCTTTAACTTCGATTCCTGCTTCAATATCTTCAGTATCTAATAAGTCAAGCTCTTCTTCTAGATCTAGGTCTTCTTCAAAATCTATCTCAAAATCATCGCTAAAATCCTCATTATCATCGTTTTTTTTCTTAGTTTCGGATTCTTCAGTTTTCTTTTTCTTTCGAGCCAAAATAGTAGCCTTTTTTCTAATATTAACTAGATTATGATAATTTTGAGTTTATCAATCTAGTGAATATATTTTTGAATACATGATAACTTTAATATTTTATTGAGTAGATTTTTCTAAAACCTTGAGATCTAAAGTTTTAATATAGCATAATGATTTTAATTAGTAATATAACTTATGGAATATAATTATAATATAAAATTTTAATTCTGTAACGGTTTGAATTATGGCGTCCTATCGATTAATTATTGGTATCATTGTTGGTATCATATTTAGTTTTTTTACGGTTTTTTTCTTTAATATGATGGTTATCATAACCCAAATTCAATTATAT
>JAUWHL010000062.1 GCA_030605895.1 Promethearchaeota archaeon
ATATAATTAATAAGAAGATAGCAAAATGTAATGAAAGAGCTCCAGATGCGAGCGGTTTCTTTTTTAGCTTTTCTGGGTGTAATTTATCACTTTCAATATCTCTTATATCGTTGATAATATAATTAAATGATGAAGCGCAACATAAAAGTATAAATCCGATAAATATGTCAAAATAAAGTGAAATATCGAATAAACGTTGACTAAAGAAAATACCTACAAATATCAACGTATTTTTATAATATTGTCGTACTCGTAAAAGATGAAAAATATTTTTAATTTTGCTAGTCATTGTTAACCTCTTGAAAGACACATTTATATTAAATTTTATTAAGGCATTATGATTCTTTCTGGTTTGAATTTCTTCAATATTTTAAATCCTAACCGACTTGTTACACTTGTTTCTGATTTTAATTGGATAACAGCGCTATTATATTCAAAATTTATTATATCCAATTCCTTGTAGGGGATTTTTACTTCCTTCCCAAAAATATTATTAAAGAAAATGACATTTCTATCATCTTTTTTACCCTTAGGTGAATCTTTCTTAGATTTCTGTATATTAACGTCTATTATTTGAATATATCCTATTTCTAAATTATTCACAGGTTTCTTAAGATATAAAAATACTTGAAGATGTCTTTTTTTTAACCATTTCATTAAATTTACTTCAGATTCTCTAAAACTATAACTTCTACTAATAGATAAGAAAACATTTTTCGGTCGAATTATTAATTCACTAAGAGGATATCTTATATTAGTTTCTTGATTTTGAATGTCAGATATTTCTATTTGAATTTCATTTAAATTATATGCCGGAATGACATTTGTACATTTAAAGATTTTTAGCTTTCCCTTAATTTTTAAAAAGATTTCAAGATTTTTAAGGTTTTTAATGAATAAAACTGAGTTTGGCAATTTGGTTTTTTTTATTGGTTTTTGAATTTTTTTATCATTTTTATCTAAGAAGATGTAATATCCCTTTTTATTATTGTCAGATAATTCAATATCAACCAATTTTAAGGGTTTATTTTTATGAAGAAAGTATTGTTCATGCAAATTAAATTGAATAAGTGAATATATTGAAGATTTCAAGAAGTTTTTTTGATTTGTTTTCAAATTTGTTATAATAAATTCTTCAGGGTTAGTAATATCATCAACAAAATGAACATCTATTAGTTTTCCAAGAATAATTTCATCTGTAATTAAATTTCTAAAGACATAATCTTTTTGAAGATCAAATTGATGTAATTCTTTTCTTCTGATTGTTTCCATTAATTGAGGGATATTATTAATTTCAAAATATTCTTTAAATTTCTCGTTTGCTATGATTTTAAATTTTTCTCTTGCCTGTTCAAATTTCATAGCATATTTTTTTTGTTTAGATCTTTTCAAGCATATAAAAGGAAGAATTGCTTCTTTACCGGGTTTTAGTTTGTTACCTAATAGGGCAGCAATTCTATAATAACTGGGAGGATGAGAATGAATAAAAGTAGCTAATAGTGAGGCTCTTGATGGTTTAATCATTGAACGATTAAGATACTTTGCTGTGCTCATATAGTCTAAAAGTTGGTTATCTTTTGTTATTTTTTCTTCGCATAATAACATCGTATTAAATCCAATTTCTCTTCCAGTAGCATAAAAGCTCTCGAGATTATATAGTGCCTTAACAAGTTCATTTGCGTAGCCTACTTCTTTTGTTTTTAAATCTGCTTTTCCTTCTAAAATTCTAACAAATATAAAAAGAAAGAAATATATAACCAAATTTAATAATATAAAAACAATCAACGGAATCTGAGGATTTCCAAAAGTATAGTCATAGTAAGTGGCGGGAATGCCAAGGAACATTCTTATAATTAGATCTAAAGAAGTAATTACAGTTAAAATTAGTGTGTGTTTTCCTTTAGTATGTGCTAATTCATGAGCTATAATACCTTTTAATTCATCTTTTGGAAGTTCATTTATGTTATTAGCAATAATTGCAATTCTTTTATCAAATATAGAACCGTAAGCCATTGCATTTAAAATAGGATATTTTCCAAATCCAACTTTAACTTTTCCTTTAATTCCAATATCAATTTTTATTTTATTTACGATTTTCAATACATTTTCTTCTTTCACTCTATGAATTCCTAGTAACTTGTCTAATATGAATCCTGATACAAAATATATTCCCCAATTAACTACAATTAAAATAAAATAAATATTTAAGAAGAGATCAATAATTTTAAATTCACTAGAACCAATATTAATACTTACAAGAAAAGTTAATGGAGTAAATTGGTTGATAAATACAACAGCTAGCCACGCAATAATATAAAGAAATAATATCAAATATTCTGGGCTCATAAATCGCCAGACAATCAAATACTTTCTTCCAAATAGCAGAAATCCTAAAATAAGAATTATCCAGAAAGAAAATGCAAAACTAGTATTAATGTAAAATGGATCTCCTAAATAATAGGAAAATAAACCCGCAATAAATATAACATTATAAGTTACTAGAGATATAATCAAAACTTTATTCAGTACGGGATAATCTTTTAATTCAAAAATTCCTATCCATAAATATATTGAGAAAGCGCCCATAATTGATGTTAAAAAATCTTTTGAAAAGAAAAAAATAAGAAAAAAGAAAAAGAAAATAGCTACAATATCACTCATTTCACTTCGTTTACCATTTTTTGCCCAATGATAAAATTCTTCAATAGTTAATAAATATAGAAGAAAAGTAATTAAAAATGTCCAATCAATTAGAAGTGCTAATAAATTATAGTTTAATACAAATGAATTTATTAACAAAAAAATTCCAATTGAAAAAAATGGATAAGAAATAAAGAGAAAATATCTAATATTTTTTTTCAAAGAAAATACCTTTATTATTTAATAAGACTTTTTAATCAATTTGTCAATAAATAAATTACTTTTTTAATTTAGGATTTAATTTTTATTCATTTTACGAATTTCAATCCAGAAATACTTTATTGTAGCCATATACCACAATAACAATATAGGAATCATTAGTATGAAAGTAATTAATAGATTAATTGGAATCCTTATTATTCCAAGATCCAAATTTTCAAAAGGCAGTGGCATAATTACTTCTTCAATAAATATTAGGAATAACAAAATTGAAATTAAAAGAATTATCATTAAAAAAATTATTCCTCGAATTCTGGGGAATTTATATAATATAAAAATGGTTGGAGCTAATAAAACGATTAAAGTTATAATTAAGATGTATATATTTAAAATCCCTAGAGTAAATTGCATTAGTAGGATAGAGAGTATAGAAAAAAAACCACATATTAATGAAATAGCATAAAAGTTTTTTACTAATTCTGGTTCTGTTAATGGTCCCTTTGCTAATATTAGTCTAGGTAATGTTAATACTGCATCTTTTTGATCTGAAGCTTTAATTCGATCATTTTCGAGTAAGATTATATCTTCTTTACTCTCTCTAATTTCACTGCTCTCAAAAAAACCACGTACAGAATAAATATAATAAAAACTGTTAAATATATGAATTAAAAGAACACAAAATGTAGCAACTTCCAATGACCCAAATAACATAATACATGCAAACATGGCACCTATACTTAATGTTCCTGTATCTCCAGGGAAAACTTTTGCGGGATACTTATTATATATGAAAAAAGGAATTATTACTGCGATAACCGGAATTGTATAAATCACTCCTTCGGCAGAATTCCAAAGTAAACTACAAATAAACAGAAAACAGATAGCGATCAACCAAGTTCCTGAACCTTCACCGTTATAACCTTCAA
>JAUWHL010000172.1 GCA_030605895.1 Promethearchaeota archaeon
TTATAAGTTAAAAAAATAAAAAATCCAACCGGAACTACAAAAAAACAGGACTTAAGAGAGATACAGTTCAAGATATAATTAATGAAATTAAAAAAAAAAAATAATTAAATTTTTAGATTTTTAGGGGTTCGCCACCTTCTTCTAAGATTTCTACTTTGAGACTTGGATCCTTTTTCTCAAGCAATTCTCTGAATTTGTTCAAGTCTTTGCCCCAATTTTGCCTTTACACATTAAATATGCATAAATTATGCATTGGGATTGCGATTTTTGGTTTTACATCAATAATGGAATCAGTAGCTTCATCAAAATCCATTGTATATGTTCCACCGCATGGCATCAAAGCGACCGTTATATTACGACTTGCTAAATCTTTCATTTCAGGAATTCGCTCAGTATCACCCGCATGGTATACGCTCTTATCCTCTGCTGTTAATATTATCCCTGCCCATTCATTTCTTTTAGGATGATTTGGTTTTTTAATATTATAAGCAGGAACTAACTCGATAGAAAGATCTTTATAGTCAAATGAATCTCCTAATTTTAATGGGGTTCCATCAAACTTTTGTAGGCTGCTAGCTATACTCTCAGGGCCAATAACAACCGTATCATCTCTCATAAGAATTTGTATACTACCTGAGTCAAAATGATCACTATGTGAATGTGTCGAAACAATAATATCTGCTTTCTCTTCTCCTTTTTTAATTTGGTAAGGATCAAGGTAAATTATTCTTCCGCTAGGCGTTTTTATTTTAAAGGCTGCATGACCAAGCCAATAGATATCCATAGTCATTTTTTTATTTCACCACGTTAAATTATTTCTATAAAGGATTTATATTTTATTATTTTAATTGGATGGCTTTTATTTGTATCTTCATATTGAAAAATTAAAGAGAAAACACAATAAGAAATTAAAATGAAAAACTTAATCTTCTTCTTCAAAATTCCATTCAGGATTTTCAAGTGAGATTTTTTTAGAAATATTAAAATTATCTTCTTTGGTTAAATCGAGTTCTTTAACTCTTTCATAGAATAATTCATTTCTAAAATTAGGGATTTCATTAATAAAACGAGGTTTTAATATAAAATTAGGAGAATGTAGACCGGTTTTTTTAGATGTTATTTCATTTATCAGTTTTTCATCAAGATTTCTATTATTCTTAAAGAGAGGATGTTTAATTTTCAGAAAATCTTTATTTTTTGGGCTTAGTTCTTTTATCGGTGTTGTTGATTTCAGAATTCGACAAGTGGGGCAATTAATCTCATCTAAACCGTGAATACACGTCATTTTTTCAATAGTAGTTATTTTTTCAAATTCTAAGTATTTCGAATTAATTTTATCATTTAATTTTTGTTATTATAATTTTTACATACTTTAAAAAAACAGAGTTCTCTAGAGAATTTAATAGTGTTATAATATAATATGATTATGTTGCTAAAAGGCGTTTTCTTTGATCTGTACGGAACATTATTGATACCTAAAAACAGTAAGAAAGCATGGAAAAATTGGTTTATAACATTTTATAAACTTATGAGATGGTATGGATTAAAAATATCAAAAAAAGATTTTGCGGATGCATGCAATGGGTTTTTTACAAAAACAGAACCGGTAGAAAATGATGATGAATTAACTGTTTATGAGAATAGGATAAAAAAGTTTACTAAAGATTTAAATGTAAAACTCAAAAAATCTGAAATTACAAAAATTGCTAATGGTACAGTTAATGCTTGGCATAAATATATAATAATCGACCCAGAAACAATTCCATTATTAGAGGCATTAAAAAATAAGAAATCCATAGCCTTAATAACAAATTTCGATCATCCGCCGTATATCTATGAAATATTATCTAAATATGAACTTACTAAATATTTCGAATTTATTACCATATCAGGAGAAATTCATATTAGAAAACCAGATCCACGGATTTTTCATATTACTCTTGAAAAGATTGGATTAATGCCTGATGAGGTTGTATTTATAGGTGATAGCAAAGAAGATATTGAAGGTGCTACTAATGCGGGTATTAAACCAATTTTAATTCAATGTCAAAACTCAAAAAGGATGTTAACTGGAAATGATTATTTTTCAAAAAAAATAGCTAAAAAACTCAATTTGCAAAATTCAAGGATAAAACCCTGGAGGACAATTTCAAATTTAAGAGATTTGCATAAACTACTTTATTTATAAATAATTTCCGAATTATCAATTACTAAGGGATTTAGAAAACAATAAAAAAATTAATTTTTTATAAAATTTTTAAATTTAAAGCAATTTATTTTTATATTCAAAATTATTAATAAAAATTTGAAATCTCTTTTAAAACAACTTAAAAAGTGAAAAAAATGGCAGAATGGCAAGTTAATGAAGATAAAGCATGTTTTAAAAAATGGTGGCCTGAAAAAACACCAAAGAATCACCAATTTGAAAAAATATCTTTAGGTGAATTTTTCGAAAGACAGAGGAAGAAGTATGCTAATGAAAAGCTAATTTATTTCATTGAATCTTGGATGACTTACGAGGAAACTGGACAAGCCATAGATTCCTTAGCAACTTCGCTACACAAATTAGGCCTGAAGCAAGGTGATGTTGTAGCATTTTTAATGCCTAATAGTTTCCAATATGTTATTAGTTTTTATGCAACAGTAAAGTTGGGAGCAATAGCAACTGGAATAAATGCTACATATAAACCATTGGAAATATTACATCACTTAAAAATAACTAATGCTAAAGTATTAATTACTTTAGATGCTTTATATGGAGAATTAGCACGACCAATCATTAGAAGAACTAGTGTTGAAATGGTGATTTACACGAATGTAGCTGATTTAGCATCGGGTTTATCAGGAGTAAAGAAAACTCTAGGAAAGATGATTGGTAAAATACCAAAAGGAAAGGTTGATTTTCCAAGTGCTATTAATTTTTTAGATCTTCTCAATACAGAAGTAGATCTTCCAAAAGTGGATTTTGATCCCACAGAACATACTGCTACATACATCATGACAGGAGGAACCACAGGAGTTCCCAAAGCGACTGTGTTGACACATTTTAATTTAGTATCTAATGCTATTCAAGCGATGTTATGGGTGGGTGGGGAAGATCCTGGAGTTGGAGACATTGGAGCATTACCCTTGTTTCATTCATTTGCAATGACTGCAGTAATGAACGTGGCTATCGCTTTAGGAGGATGGATGATGCTTTTTCCAAGACCTCCACCTACAGGTGAGTTTTTAAAGGAAATTACTCATATAGATGCTCCAAAGGGTCTTTTTTATGCTGGTGCTGAAATATTATTCAAGAGGATAGCAGATTTTCCAGATTTAAAAAAGTTTCCGACTTTAATGGGTAGGTTAAAACTCTGCATTTCAGGTGCTGGACCTTTGCATGCTCCTGTACAAAAATCATTCCAAGAAAATACAGGAGGAAGAATTGTGGAGGGATATGGTCTTTCTGAGGCTAGTCCTGTTGTAAGTGCGGGTAATCTGTTCGGTGAAAGCCCAGTTGGAACTATTGGAATGCCATTTACAGGCACAGATTGGTGTATCTTTGATGTAGACGATTTTGAGAAAGGATCAATAGCAGATGGCTTGTCAGGGTCAAAATTTGGTGAGGAAAATACAGGTGAAATTTGTGTTTGTGGCCCTCAAGTTATGAAAGAATATTTAAACCAACCAGAAGAAACAGCAGATACATTAAAAAAATGGGATGGTCGAATATGGCTTCTAACAGGAGATATTGGATTTATGAATGAAGATGGAACAATAGCTATAAGAGACAGAAAGAAACAATTAATTAAAGTCGCAGGTCATTCGGTCTTCCCAGCAGAAGTTGAAACAATGCTTATGAGCCATAAAGCAGTATCAGAAGCTGCTGTTGCAGGTTTACCCGATCCTAAGGGTAAAGTTGGTGAAATCACAAAAGCCTGGGTAGCTTTAAGACCTGAATATAGGGGTAAAATTACCGAAAAAGAATTAATAGCTTGGACAGAAAAGAATATGACAAAATGGAAATGTCCCGCCTTCATTGATTTTCTACCAGAAATCCCTAAGAATATTTTAGGGAAGATTCAAAGGCGAACTCTGCAGGAAGCTGATCCATTGTTCAAGAAATAACTTTTTTTTAATCTTTTTTTTAAATTTAAACAAAGATTCAAGATATTTAGAATAATTAATTATTAATTTCATAAGATTTTGAAATAATCATTAATTTAAGTTTTCTATGGAGTCAATTGCTTCTAAACATACGTTTAAGAGCTATTTATTTTTCTGGGGCGGGCAATTAATTTCATTATTGGGCTCATCTATTATTCAATTTGTAATAGTTTGGTGGATTGCAGAAACAACAGAAAGTCCAATTTATGTTTCAATTGCTTTTTTCTTAGGTTCACTCCCATTGGTAATCATTCCACCTATTGTAGGTGTTTTTATTGATAGATGGAATAGGAAAGTTATCATTGCCATCACAGATTCACTTCAAGCTTTCATAACTTTCTTGATTATTTTAATGTTTCTTAACAATATTGCTAATATCTGGCTTGTAATGACAATGAATTTTTTTCGAGGAATCTGTCAAGCAATTCATTTTCCTACAGTTAATGCTATAATCCCTATAATGATTCCAAAAAAACATCTAAGTAGAATGAATGCAATTAACTATTTATTTACAGGGATTATACGTGTAATTGGTCCAGTAGTAGCTGCAACTCTATTAGCCTTCTTCATAATTGAACAAATACTTTGGGCGGACATATTTACTTTTATTATTGCGATTGTTCCATTATTACTCATTACAATTCCCTCAATCACAGCTAATTCAAAAAAGACTGAAAAAGGTTCATATCTTAAGGAGTTTAAATCCGGTATAACCATTTTAAAATCTGTAAAGAGCTTTCTTATCTTGATTGTATTTATCTCTATTATCAACCTCTTGAATATGCCATTTACTACATTAATGTCACTGTTTGTTTTAATAGATCACTCTGGTAACGCAGTAAATTTTGCTCTGGTTAGCGCATTTTTGCAAGCTGGTATCGTTATAGGCGCAATAATAGCTTCAACTAAAAAACATTGGAAACATAAAGAATTAATAATATTGTATTCTGTGTTTATTGGAATTGGTGGGTTTTTAATTACAACTCTAGCGCCAACAGGTAATTTTCTAGTAATGGGTATTGGGGCATTAATTCATGCTTCCATGATCCCTATAGCAAATACAATGTTTCTTACAATATTGCAAACAAAAATCCCTCCAGAATCCCAAGGTAAAGTGTTTTCAATTGTCATCAGCATTGCTGCGGCTGTAACTCCCCTTGGAATGATAATTTCTGGGCCACTAGCAGAACTGTTTGGAATTAGATTACTGTTTATTATTGTTTTATGCTTACAATTCGTAAGTATTATAGTTATTTGGTTTTTTACTAATCTTAAAAATATTATACACCAAGAATCTAAAGATGAAATGGAAGAAAAACAAGAGGAAGTAAGTTTCAGACCTGAACAAATTGAGTTATAATCCTTTTTTGTCCCCTTAAACAGTTTGCCAATAAATTTTAATTATTGTTTTAATTCCATAAAAATATTCTAAAAGAATTTTTATACAACAACTTAATTCTCATGATGACAAAAGGAATAATTATTTCAGGTGGATGGGGAACTCGTTTACGTCCTTTAACTTGTACAATCCCTAAATCCTTGATACCAGTAGTCAATAAGCCTGTTATTGAACGACAAATCTTATTGTTAAAATCAGCGGGTATAAAGGATATTGTTTTAGCGGTGAGTGTAATGTCTGATATATTAAAAGCTTACTTTGGAGATGGAGATAAACTGGGGATAAATATCCAATATACAGATGAAAAAAGACCATTGGGAACTGCAGGTGCCATAAAGTTAGCTGAAGATTACTTAAAAGATGAAAATTTTTTTATGTTAAATGGAGATGTCATTTTAAATTTTGATTTTAAAGAAATGATTCAAGCTCATGCAAGATATAAAGGTTTAGGAGTAATTGCTAGTAAAATAGTTCCTGATCCGTCAAGATATGGTGTTTTAATTGCTGAAGAAGAATCTAATAAAATATTAAAATTTCTTGAAAAATCCGAATACACACCTCCAGACGGAAAACATATTCCAATGTCCATCAATGCTGGTGTTTATATTTTAGAACCTGAAATTTTTCAATATATTAAACCTAATAAGAAAGTTTCAATAGAACATGATGTTTTTCCGATTCTCGTAAGTGAAGAGAAATTGTATCATTATTCTATTCCAGGAGTTTGGAAAGATATCGGTAATCCTGAAGAATTATTAGAAGGTAATATTCTATTAATGAATAATATTTTAAAAAACCTACAAACGAAAAAAGAAAATTTAATTGATGAGAGTTTAGATGTTGAGGGTAAAGTTTTAATAAAACCGCCCGTAACTATTGGAGAAAATGTTGTTATTAGAAAAAATTGTCATATAGGACCAAATGTAATAATTGGAGATAACGTGTATATAGGAGCAAATACAGAAATTAAAGATTCTTTAATTTATAACGAAGCATACATTTCAGAGAATGTTCAAATTGAAAAGGCTATAATCGCAGATAATTGTTTAATTCATGATGGAGTTCAATTAAAAGGGAATAATAAAAATTTGGTGATTCTTTCTTCATATGTAGAAGTTTTAGATAACATAAAGTTAATTGCTCCTTCCAATAATTCACTTGCTATATGTCATCATGAAGTAGTTAGATTGGATGTATCCTAATTAAAGTGGTTATATATCTTCACGGAGTTTTATAATTACTTCTTTCCTATATTTGGTCTAACATAACCAAACAAACCTTTAGATTTCTAGACAAAAAACTATTTGAAAAGTACTAAGGGGGAATATTTAAAATATTAATATAACAAATATAATCTTAGTTTAAAGGTTAAAATTGATCAAGAAAAAAAACTTTAAAGATCGTGAATTAGAATAGAATTGGATTTTAATTAAAATTAAGAGGTTAATTTTGAATTGAAAGATTACCGAATTGATGATGATTGGATATTAAATCGAATTTCGGGACAAAGTAATAGCTTTAGTCAATGGCTTTCTAATATAATGAATTCTGTTGAAAAAACTTTAGAAGAAGTACATCCCGAAGCACTTGAAGAATTCAAAAAAGATAAAAACCTGGTTTCATTCAAAGATTTGGATAAGGAATTAAGCGAAGCACAAAAAGAATTAGATAAGTTAGGATTTTTTGGCAAAAGGATTTCAAGCTTTACTACGAAAATTCTTAGCGGGATTCAAAAACCAATTGAAAAACATATTAAAAAATCTTTAAAGGATATTGAGGGCTTAGATCTTGATTTAGATTTTATAACTGGAAAGAAAAAAGATTTATCTACTGCTCTTTTTGATGTATCTAAAGAGAGGGGAATTGAATCTGAAGGTTTATTATATCTTATACGAGCTTTACCCGACCTTGAGGCATTTCTTTATAGTACCAGTGTGAAAAAATATTATCGAGATCATACAGAGCATGCTCTACGTGTTGCTGTTTTAGGAGATTTTCTTTTAGAACAAGACTTAGGACAAGGATCTCTAGAAGGCGTGATTTCTGAATTAACAGAACTTGACAAGAATTTATTAAAGGATAAATTTTGGTGGCTTACGGGGTTACTTCATGATATCGGTTATCCTTTAGGAAAAATGACAACAGCAGTTAACTATTCACTTCTTAACCAATTATTAAAGTGTTATCCTACTCTTGATTTAGAATTCATCCCTTTTGAAATAAATTTAGCATGGAAAGGCGAACAAGAAGAATATCTAAAAATTATAGAAGAAGGACTTTCAAAAGAAGCTCGTGAATTAATAAGGCAAGGAGCTGGATTTAGATATCAAAGCAGTTCTGCTCAAGATAAACAGACTTTCTTAAATCAGCCAAATGGACATCCTGAATTTAAATATAAGGACCCTGTAGAATTAGACCATGGTGTCATTTCTGCGCTTTCTCTTTTGAAGGGTCTTGGAACTCCACACGAAATTAAACAAAATGATGAATATATTGGATATATTCTGGTTGCCAAAGCAATTGCATTACATAATTTTAAAGTATCTCTTAAAGACTATGTTTTTGAAGAGCAACCATTAGCATTTTTCTTAATGTTAATAGATGAATTGCAGGAGTGGGGGAGACCTATTCCTGTTCAAATACGTGATACATATTTTACCACTGAATTGCAAAAAGTAACATTGTTAGATGAACTTTTACTTAATTTAGATGAATTTTCATGGATAATGCAGTTTAAAAACCAACAAGCTAAAGACTTAATGAAATTTAATTTTAATTTATTTTCAAATGATAAGAAAAAAACATTTGGACGGTTAAAAAGTGGAGACATGTTTCCTGAAACTACAATTAACCTTCAAGATATTAAAATAATTAAAGAAAAAAAGGAAGAGAAGGAAAACATCATAGCACAAGATACAATAATTATTTGAAGTGATTTAAAATTATAGAGAATTTAAAAGAAAATGGATTGAAGATATTTAGTGCTATTTTTGAACGAAAAAGAAGCGTTGAAATAGATGAAATCGATTACCCTATAAAAAAATTCTCAAGTGGTATAAAATATGTAGATCTTTTTGGATATCGATATATTGAACAAAATCGTAATAAGAAATCAGAGTGGGGTAAAAAGGCCAGAGAAGGTCATAAGATTATGTGGATCATTAAAGGACGACGATATATTGCCCAAATCTTAGATGGTAAATATAAAGATTTAAAGAAATAATGAGTAAAACTTCTCAAATTCAAAAGAAATAAAATCTCTTAATTGAAGAGTAATTTATTCACTAAATTTGAATGCGGAAATTTACTCTAAAAATTGGACCCCATTTTATTTTTATTATTTTTTGTTTATTTTCTAAATATTGATGAATAGAATAGAATTAAAAAAATAAGCGATATATTATGGAAGCAAAAATAAGAATAGATACAGGTTATTATGATATACACAAGGTTAAGAATGCTTTAGATAGGAAAATTGCCTCTATAGACAAATTACTAATTAAATAAAAACAAAAAATCAAGGTCATACCTTTTCCATTTCATAATGAGTATATTCTTTTGAATATACTCATTATTTCCTTAAATTACCTTTAAACTTATCCGTAATTAATTCTAAATATGATTTTCTTATTGATTGTTCCTTCTTAATACCAAATAAACTTAAGAAGTCGAATAAAACTTCTCTAGAATCTTCAAGGTTTTCAGACGATTTTAACAAACATTCAACTTCAATAAAATACTGTTTCAAAATTGGAATATAATCTATTAAAGCTTCTATATGGTATGTTCTGTACTTAAATTCATATAATTCTCTTTCTTTTTTAACTGTGAAAATTTCTTGGAAACCTAATAGTCTTAACAAATTCCTTATCTTTTCATAATCTTCGATTTTAACATCAATTTCTTCACGAGTTTTGGTAGATTTATCCATTTTTTTTCCTTTATAGGTTAGATAATAATTAATTTTTTTTTCTATCGTTTCATTAAATTTATTAAACTCGATAGATTTCCTCAATCTTAACGCCTCATCAGTTTCTTTAAAATCCCTTAATCCTTCTGGCATATTAAAGTATACATCTTCATGCTCTAATGATAATTTGTAGACACCTCCATGGTTCTTAAACTTATTACTTATGGCTTCTGGATCTGAGATCCTAACTTTAATTTCTACTTCAATCATGAGACCAATTCTTTCTCTGATAACAAATATAATACATAATTTTATATTAGTATTAATAGATTTGAATTGAGTTGATATATCTATTTCTGAATTACAAAAAGATGCAAGAAGACTTGCTGAAGAATATGGTTATCTCCCCTATATGATACAAAGATATATTCAATTTCTAGGGTTAGATGACACAGTAAATTTACTAAAGGCAAATGAAAAACCATTAATACCTTCAATACGAGTTAATATGCTTAAAATATCTGCTTTAGATTTGAAGCAAAGATTAGAAGAAAAAGGATTTGAGTTAGAACAAATTGAATGGGTTCCCTATGGATTTAATGTAATTAGGGAATCTCACAATTTAGGTTCCTCACATGAGTTCTTGCAAGGATATTATTATTTACAAAACGTTGCTTCAATGCTTTCAGCCATTATTCTCGATCCTAAACCAAATGAGATTGTAATTGATATGTGTGCAGCTCCAGGAAGTAAATCAACTCACGTGGCTCAACTAATGCGAAATGAAGGTTCCCTTATTTTAATTGATAAATATAAAAATAGAATTCCTGCTTTAGAAACTAATTTACGCAGAATGGGAATTATTAATTCAATTGTACTTAATATGGATTCTATTAATTTACCAAAATTGAAAATTTATGCCGATAAAATTCTATTAGATGCTCCATGCACGGGGGAAGGATTAATAAAACAAGATCCAAGTAGAAAGAAAAGCAAAAAAATGAGAGATATTGAAAAAATGGCTTCGATCCAAAAGAAACTATTAAAAACGGGATTAAACTCATTGAAAGAAGGAGGGATGTTATTATATTGTACATGTTCTATTGCTCCTGAAGAAAATGAATTGGTTGTGAACGAAATTTTAAGTGAGTTGGATAATTTTGGTATAACTAAAATTTCTAAGAATTATGGGTTGAAAGGATTAACTGAAATTTTTGGAAATAAATTGATTGAAGATTTGAAGCTCTCTCAACGGTTATATCCCCATATTCATGATACTATAGGATTTTACTTCTGTCTTATAAAAAAAAATTGATTGAGTTTTTCCTTAGAAAGGGAATCTTTTTGGTTTAAATCCTCCCTTTTGCTAAAAATTTATTCTTTTTTTATTGTTTTTCTCTCAAATAGACTCCTTTATCACTTAAATTAATTGCTATTACATCTTTAGGCTTAAGATATTCTATAGTTTTGCTATCAACTTTAGACTGGGCTATAGCTAAAATTTCTTTCAGTTCATTAAAAACTAATAGCAGATCACCTTTTTTCAGATTAGAGGGTGTATTCATAATCATATTCCTTATAATATTATTCCCATATAAAATAGATTTCTCTCCTTTTTTATTAAGATATATACAGGTAATCTCAGTAAAAATTCCTTTATTATATAAAAATTCTGCACCTTCCAAACTTAGGTAGAAATTCCCTTTTTTTATGAATCCAAAGTACAGACTTGCTGAACGGATATTGTCTTTAACTTTTATTTTCTCTATTTCTTTTCTTAAATCATCT
>JAUWHL010000269.1 GCA_030605895.1 Promethearchaeota archaeon
GATATTGGGTATCAACTGATATTAATGTGTTATCTGGAATTATTTCACACACAATTTCCATAGCCAACTTCATTCGACTTACTTCTTCTTCTATAGAAATCTTTTCAGACCATGGCGCAGTCGAACGTCCGCCAATATCAAGAATCTGAGCGCCATTTTTTATCATTTCAGAAGCAGCTTTTCTAATTTTTTCTGGTTTTTCGTAAACAGAGCCTTGATAAAAAGACTCAGGACTTAAATTTATGACGCCTATAATTACAGTTGGAAAATCATCACCAATTTCTAAAAGATCAAATAATTTAGTGTATATCTTTTTCATTGCTTATCTATAAAATGAAAAAAATATATCAAATATATGTTATTCTTTTTAGAATTTATATTGAGATCTGTTTAAGGGTATACATTCCCGCTTGAAAGCATAACCCAACCAATATTAGTTTTATTTTTTAGATCAGCTAATGCGTTCTATGAGAAACTTAAAAAAAAATAATTTTTCTATTTCCTTAGAAGAAATTGCGAGAGAAAATAATCCTTAACTCAGCTATTATTAAAATATTATATTAATTTCTTTTTATGCAATTCGTTAAGGGCTTAAAACCTCATTAATACTTTAATATCTGATTTTCTTTATAATTATTAGAATTATATATTTTAAAGGTTAAAAAAATGGATATTATAATTTCAAAAGAAGAGATAATAGAGTATGAAAAGTTAAAAGTTATTAGTGAAATCACTTTGACAAAAGAAAAAACAACTCTTTTTGAAAAGAAATATGGGTGCTCTATAGACGCTTTTAGAAAGAGAATGGAAGAGACTGACGAGAGTTTTGAAGAATGGGATGATTATATTGAATGGAAGGCTAATTTCGAATCATTAAAGGATTTAGAAAACAAATTAATTGAACTAGACAATGCAAAAAACATTAAAATTGTTTAAAAAGAGTCGAATAATTAAAAAACACACGATTCTTGATTATAAATCTAGTTCTAAAGCGCAATACTTAAAAGCTAAAGTGGAACTAAAAAATGGAGATTTATTATTTCTAAAAGAATATATTTCTTCGACTGAACATTTATATTCATATCATTGGCAAAAAGCAAATGGAGATTTAATAATTAGATGGGATAATTCACCACACTATAAATCTTTAACAACTTTTCCTCATCATAAACATAGTCCAGATTTGGAAGAATCTTATGAAACAACTTTTAAAGATGTAATTAAAGTTATTAAAAAGATTATGAAAAAGGGAAAATAAATGTCAAAGATGTACCTGTTTCTTATTTGAATGAAATAGAATTTTTAAGATACAAATCTATACAATAGGATAAACAAAAATAGATTTATAATAAGTATTATTCTATTACGTGCTATGGAATTATTTTCTATAAGACTTCCTCTCATTAAG
Organism: Promethearchaeota archaeon; assembly: GCA_030605895.1. Classification (GTDB taxonomy): domain Archaea; phylum Asgardarchaeota; class Lokiarchaeia; order Sigyniarchaeales; family SOKP01; genus Loki-b32. The sequence goes on from JAUWHL010000269.1 coordinate 1,409, forward strand.
AAAAATGATCCTTTATTAGAAATTGTTATTAAGAACATTAGGGATCAAGGAAAATCCTTGAATGAGGGAGACATTATTGTTATCGCAGAAAAAGTGGTTGCTACTTCTCAAGGAAGAGTTATAAAGTTATCTGAAGTTGAAAACATATCAGATAGAGCAAAACAGCTAGCAAAAGAATATGATATGGATGAAAGGTATGTTGAATTGATATTAAGAGAAGCAACCATGATTCTTGGAGGAATGAAACATGTTATACTGGCAAAGGTTAATGATTTTCTCATCGCTAATGCTGGAATTGATCAATCTAATGCAGGTATTGGGAATATTGTTCTCTTGCCAAAAAACTTAAAGCAAGTCGTTTGGGATTATTGGAGAGAGATAAGAAAGGAGTTTGGATTAAACAATTTTGGAGTGATAATTGCGGATTCTAGAGTGCAACCGCTTAGAAAAGGTACTATTGGAATTGCTATAGCAACTGCGGGATTCGAACCCGTTGAAGATTTAATAGGTCAACCAGATCTTTTTAAAAGACCAATGGAAATAACAATGAGAGCTATAGCAGATGATCTCGTAAGTGCTGCTCAGTTTTTATTAGGAGAAGCTGATAATCAAACACCTGTAGTAGTTATTAGAGGAAGTAATGTTGAATTTACTGAAAAACCAAAAACCACGCCTGAAATGCCTCCAGAGGAATGTCTCTATATGAACATCTTCTCAAAATATCTTTTGAAAAAACATGATGAAAATTAATTTCTAGTACGTCTAATTTTTCATTTGAATATTGTCAAAATGTATTTATAGTGAAATTTTTTAGAAATCGATAACTAATAAAGATATATTTGCTATACATTAGGAAATTCGAAAATGAAAGATAAAAAATATACAACAATTGAAGAAGCTCTGAATAAGGGTTCTACTAATGTAAATCTGAGAGGTTGGGTTTATAGAGAAAGAAAATCGAATAAATTCGTTTTTATTGTTTTAAGGGATGAATCTGACATAATACAATGTGTTATCCCCAGAGATAAAGATCCAGAAGTTTTTGAAAAAGCTGAAAAGTTAACAATAGAATCCTCAATTAAAATTTCAGGGGATTTAAAAAAAGATGAGAGAGCACCTACGGGTTATGAAGTGTCTGTATCTGATTTAGAAATTGTCCAAATTGCTGAACCATTTCCAATTACGGAGCATCAATCACCTGAGCTGTTATATGACAATAGGCATTTATGGATAAGATCAAGAAAATTAAATGCTATTCTTAAAATACGACACACAATTGTGGGAGCTATTCATGAGTTTTTTAGGAGTAATGGTTATTATGAATTTGATGCTCCAATTTTTCAACCAAGCCAATCTGAAGGTGGTGCTACTTTATTTGAGGTGAAATATTTTGACGATGTAACATATCTTAGCCAAACATGGCAATTATATGCTGAAGCAGGTATCTTTTCATTAGGAAAAATATATAATATGGGACCAACATTCAGAGCAGAAAAATCTAAAACTTCAAGACATCTAACAGAATTTTGGATGGCTGAAATGGAAGCGGCATGGATGAAATTGGATGAAGTTACAGAAGTTGCGAAGGATGAAATCAGATTTATTGTCAAAAAAGTTTTAAAAGATAATAGAAAAGAACTTGAAATTTTAAAAAGAGATATTAAATTATTAGAACATTATGCAGAAGTAGAATATCCCACAATTAAATACGCAGAAGTTTTAGATATTCTCAATACCAAATATAAAATGAATGTTCCTTGGGGTAAAGATTTAAGAACGTTAGAAGAAGCAAAAATAGCAGATCATTTTAAAGTTCCTGTGGTTGTCACACATTACCCCACAGAAATCATGGGTTTTTATAAACCCCCCAGTGATGAAAATCCGAAAGAAGCATTATGTTTTGACATGTTAGCACCAGAGGGATATTGTGAAATCATTGGCGGGTCTGAAAGAAGTTTACTAGTTGATGATATGATAAAAAGATTAGAAGCTGACGGAGAAGATCCAAAAAATTATGATTGGTATTTTGAGCTAAGGCGTTATGGCAGTGTTCCTCATTCAGGTTATGGTGTAGGTGTAGAAAGAGTCGTTATGTGGCTTTGTGGATTAGATAATATCAAAGATGCCATCCCATTCGCAAGAACTATGCTGCGGAAGGCTCCATGAGAGATATATAACATTTACTCTATATCTCTTTTAATCATAATATATCAAAATTCGGATAATCACCTTAAGAAATTTAAATTAATTGTCATGCTTAAGTATTAATTGTTAACTATTTTTTATTGATCATAATACTTTCAATTCAATTGTTTTTGGCTCAATTCTAATGAAACTCTTTGAATACATGGGATATGAATTAATTGAAAAGATTAAGAATAAGAATATTTCAGTTCAAGAGTTAGTGGAGACTTGTTTTCAAAGAATAGAAGAAACTGAGCATTTATTACACTCCTTTGTTAATTTATCGAAAGAAAAAGCTATAGAAAAGGCAAAATCACTAGATAAAGATTTAAAAACTGGTAAAAAAATAGGCAGTTTATATGGGTTGACTTTAGCCAATAAAGATCTTATATGTGTTAAAGATTTTCCAACAACTTGTAGTTCAAAAATATTGAATAGTTATCAGCCACCTTATAATGCATTCGTCATTAAGCGTCTTATTGAGGAAGAGGGAGCAATTCATCTTGGTAATACAAATATGGACGAATTTGCAATGGGTAGCTCCACAGAAAACAGCTGTTATGGTCCTACCTATAACCCATGGGATCTTTCAAGAGTTCCAGGAGGATCGAGTGGCGGTTCTGCTGCTAGTATCGCATCAGGTCAAGCAATATTAGCTTTAGGGAGTGATACTGGAGGGAGTATTCGTTGTCCTGCTTCATTTTGTGGTGTTGTTGGACTAAAACCAACTTATGGTAGAGTTTCTAGATATGGTTTAGTTGCGTTTGCGAATTCATTAGATCAAATTGGTACAATTACTAAGTGCGTTTACGATTCAGCACTAATGCTTGAAATAATATCAGGTAAGGATCCCCTCGATTCTACTTCAGTAGATAATAAAGTTGAACAATATACGGAAGAATTAAAGAATCCTATCGATAAAAAAGTTTTAGGAGTACCAGAAGAATTCTTCGGAGAGGGCGTTGATAAGGAAGTAGAGAATGCTGTTAAAAAAGCAATTAATAAATTAGAAGGTTTAGGAGCCAAAATCGTACATATTTCAATACCTCATTTAGAATATACTGTTGCTACATATTATTTACTTTGTATGAGTGAAGCAAGTTCAAACTTAGCGAGATATGATGGATTAAGATACGGTAAAATGAGTGAAAATCTTTCAGGGGATGTTTACGATGTTTTTAGTAGGACAAGAGTTGAAAGTTTTGGACCTGAAGTGCGAAGGAGAATTTTTTTAGGAACTTATGCACTATCTGCAGGATATTATGATATGTTCTATATAAAGGCTCTTAAGGTCAGAACTTTAATAAAAAATGATTTTGTAGAAGCTTTTAAAAAATGCGATGCTATTGTTTGTCCAACTATGCCTTCTACAGCTTTTAAAGTTGGAGAATTAATTAATGATCCTTTACAGATGTATCTCGCAGACATTTTAACATGTCCTGTTAATTTGGCGGGTATTCCCGCATTATCAATCCCATGTGGTTTTGATAGTAAGAATTTACCAGTAGGATTTCAAATTATTGGCGATTATTTCGATGAGAAAGGGATTCTGAACATAGGTTATCAGCTAGAACAAGAATTAGATATCTATCGGAAATTTGCTGCAGTTACAAAAGGGGGGAAATAATTTGAGTATTCAAGATAATGAAATCATTATCGGATTAGAAGTCCATATTCAATTAACGAATCTCAAGACAAAACTTTTTTGTAGCTGTAGTAACAATTATCGCGGAGAAGTACCAAATTCTCATGTATGCCCTATTTGTATAGGACTCCCCGGGTCACTTCCAGTAATAAACAAAAAAGCTATTGAATTTGCC
>JAUWHL010000105.1 GCA_030605895.1 Promethearchaeota archaeon
ACTTTTTTTATCATCGACTTCAATTGGCCCTATTGTATTTCCTTGGGAAACTGCGAGGAAAACCTTCGAAAGGTTAATAACTTGCCCAATTTCGATAAAAACTATTTTATTAGGAAGTGTTTGGAGCACATTTATTTATGGGATGATTTTTTCTTCGATTCCCTTTATTTTCGGGATGATTTTCTTATCAACTCAACTTTCAATAAATCTCATCATTATCATCATTGGAATGGTTGTAGCTGGATTAGCATTTGCAAGTTTTAGCCTTATCCTTTCAGTACCTTCTACAGATACTCCTGGAAATACTATGATCTTCACCGTTCTTATTAAATTTCCCTTAATATTCATGAGTCCCTTATTTATGCCAGTTACAATATCCCCAATTGCTTTTATTTCACCATTAACATATTTCATTGACATTGTTAATGTAGGTCTTGGAGATACCAGTGCCTTTGGGACTTTTGGATTACTGTTTGATGTTGGAATTTTAATTGTCTTTGGCTTTGGTTTTCTTTTCTTAGCTTTTGCTTTACATAGTAAAACATTAGAAAGAAGATTTCGAGGATAAAAAATACTCTTAATAATTTTTTTTCTCTATTTGTCAAGATAAAAAAAATGATTTATTAAATATAATATATTCATTTTTCATTTTTTGCAAATATTTATATATTCATTTTTCATATTTTGCATATATATAATATTATCATTTTATTAATAATGCAAATATGTGTATATTTTAGATGGCTGATGATTATAACTTAAAACCTCGTTCATTCGTGATTTTAGGATTAATTAATGAGAAAATGCATGAAGGTGGTTGTCATGCTTATGATATTAATAAGAGAATTGAAGACAGAGGCATGAGAAATTGGACAAATATAGGAGTTGACTTTTCGTTATCAACCATATATAGAACCCTTGATAGATTAGAAAAGGAGGGTTTAGTTGAGAGTTTTGTGGAAAAGATTGATAATCGTGAACGTAAGAATTATAAAATTTTAAAATTCGGTTATGATGTATTGAGAAAAAAGGTATATAATGTTTTAAACAATTATATAGGTAGAAATGACAAGGATTTTTATGTTGCATTCTCTATGTTTCCTATTTTACTTCCTGTAGAACAAATAGAAGTGTTTACTCATTCTTTAGAACAAATCAAAAAACATAAGAAAGAATTAGAAGTAATGTTAGAACAGATGTTAACTGGATTTCCAACAATGCCCGTTAATGTAACTGGTCTCTTTATTCATCCAATAAAAGTACTCCAAACAGATATCGATTTCTTAGAAATAACCTTAAAAGAAATAAAAAAAAGAGGTGGACAAATTGGCCCAGACGCATATGGTCAATAATTTTATACATAAGGTGGGACAACATTGCGAGTCTTCTGCATTGAGAGATTTGTTTGAATATCATGGCTTTCCTATGTCAGAAGCAATGGTATTCGGTTTAGATGGTACTATGGGATTTGGATTTTTTGATACTACCAGTATCGAGTCTTTTATTCCCGAATCAGATATCCCTTTCTTTCTGGGAGGTAAACAAGGAACTATCGAGCCTAATTCATTAGCATGCCGTCTATTAGGAATCACTTTAAGAAAGCAATCTTTCACAAGAGCAGATAAAGGATGGGAAGAATCAAAAAAAATGATCAATCAAGATATTCCATTAATTCTTAAGGTTGATTTAGGTTTTCTGCCGTATTTTGAGGAAGAGGGAGATATCCATTTTGGAGGTCATGCAATAACTTTAGCGGGTTATGATGAAGAACAAGGCATCTCTTATATAGGAGACTCTGAATTTGAGGGTTTTCAAGAGGTTCTAATAGAACAATTAAAGAAAGGGCGAAGTTCTGAATATGGGCCTAAATTTATGCGTCCAAATAACACGCAGTTTTCTATGCAAAGAAGATCAAATGGAAAACATCCTCCTTTGGCTGCGGGCGTTAAACTTGCGATTCAAAAAGTAGTAAATAATATGTTAAGACCCTCAATGAATAATAATGGGATTCAAGGGCTCAAATTTTTTGCACGATCGCTTCCTGAATGGAAAGAGAAATTAAAAGGTGAAACAAAAGACCCTTCAGGCAGATCAGTCTCGCGTGCAAGATTGATGTTTGAAATGATACATGGTTATATAGAAACGTGGGGTACAGGTGGTGCGAGCTTCCGAAACTTATACAACCAATTTTTAGAAGAATTAGTAAATCATCCTAAGTTAAGAGAAGGTCCAAAAGCTTGGAATAATGAAGAATTCGAGATTTTGAAAGAATCCTTACCTATAATTAGAGAATCTGCTAAAAATTGGACTCTTCTTGCTAAGATATTACAATATACTGCAGAAGAATATAAATCTGAATGTTTGGATCATGCAGATCTAGATGAATTACAAATTATCGTATTAAAAATACTTCAGCAAGAGGAACTACTATTTACAAAATTATCAAAAATAAAAGTATAAGTGGTGAAAAAATGGTTGATAATAATTTAGCAGCGCCCTGCGGTATATATTGCGGCGCTTGTAGGCAATATCTCCTCTGGAAAAAGGATCTATTAGAGGAGAGAGGGTACAAACAGGGATGTAAAGGTTGTAGAATTAGAAATAAAAACTGTGCGTTTATAAGGAGAGATTGTCCCGCATTAAGGAAGAAAGAAATAGATTTTTGTTATGAATGTGACCAATTTCCTTGTCAGAAGCTACAAAAAATTGATACTCATTATCAAGAAAAGTATTCTGTGAATATGGTTAAGAATCTAAAAAGAATTGAAGAAATTGGAGTCGAAAAGTGGCTCCAAGAGCAAGAAGAGCTCTACACATGCCCCGAATGTGGAGGCGAGATTTGCGTTCACGATGCGGAATGCTATGATTGTGGAAATAAAATTAATCCGAATATAAAATAAGGAGGCAGTAAATTTGAATGAGAAAATTAGTTATTGTGGTCTATATTGTGGAGCTTGTCCTTCTTATCAAAAGAAGACATGCTTGGGATGTAGATCTAATAATAAAAACCAGAGTAGAAAATCAAAATGGGAATGCAAGATTCGTAAATGTTGCATTGAACTAAAGAAGATTCAGTACTGTGGTAAGTGTGATGATTTTCCTTGTAAAGAAATTAAAAGAAAACTCATTGATTCTCATACAGGCGATCCTAGATTTAATTATCGCCATAAAATCCCCGATAATATGGATGAGATAAATAAGTTGAGTCTTGAAAAATGGTCTAAAAAGCAAGAGAAATTGTGGACTTGTCAGAACTGTGGACAACCCTTGATGTTCTATTATAATCAATGTAGTAGCTGTGGAAAAGAAACTGACCCACAAGCAACTTAAAAAATACATAAAAAGAGGAAAAAAATGGTTAGAATAGTTATAGATGATTTTAAGCATAATGCTGGTGCAAATTGCCAGTTATCGAGTTTAAGGAAGGTTCTAGCATATTACAACATAGAAATTTCAGAACCGATGATCTTAGGTTTATGTTCGGGGTTAGGGTTTTTCTATTTTTACATGAAAAGAATGCCGTTTCCCATGGTTTTAGGTTTGGCAGTGAAAAAGACCGAGGTTTTTGAAAGAGTTTTAAACCGTTTGGGAGGGAGTGTAAAGATTACAGAAACAGCATCTGAGAATGCGGCTAATAATAATCTAATTGCATTACTAGAGAAAGGACAACCCGCAATAACATTTGCTGATTTTGCATATTTACCTTTCTTTTTTGCAGAGGGCACCACCATCCCAAATGAACAATCGGGTCATTTTGGCGCCCATACATTTGTAACATATGGAATTGATGAAGAAAAAAATGAAGCTTATATCTCTGATCGATATGCTAATCCTCATATAATGATCTATGAGCAATTAAAGGCAGCAAGAGGGAGCAAACATGCACCTTTTCCAGCCAAGAATAAACTAGTTGAATTAGTCACACCAAAAAAAGTCAAGGATTTAAAGGAAATAGTTCCCGCCGCTATAAAGGCTAATGTGAATTATATGTACAACCCTCCTATTCGTAATATGGGACTAACTGGTTTCCAGAAATGGAGAGATCTACTTCCGACATGGGCTACTGATTTTAACGATGATAATTTATTGTTTGGTCTAGTTAGTGTGTTCATTTACATGGAGACTGGTGGGACTGGAGGTGCGATGTTTCGAATTTTATATCGAGATTTCTTAAAAGAAGCAGGTGAGTTATTAAATAATGATAGACTTCTGAAAGCTTCGGATATGTTTGATGAGATTGCTAATAAAATTCGAGAATTAGAAAATACTATCTTGCCAGATGACCTTTCGAACATTGGAAACTTAAGAGAATTATTCCTAAAAAGCAATGAGATTACGGAAAAAGGAGCAAGTGATTATCAGAAGCAGCTGAAAAAGCTTAATGACGAAATTGAAAAGGTTACAGATGGGGCCATGAAAGAAATAGATTCTTGGAGAGAACGTATACCTCAAATAGATAAAGGAATTCAAGAATGGGCAGATTTAGAAACTACTGCATGGGAAACAATAAAAAAATCAATATAAGAAAAGGGTATGTGTTAAAATGTCGATAGATATTCTGAAAGAATTGAATGCTGAAAAAATGCGAGAGGTCTTTCTTAAGTATACAAGGAAAGCCTTTGAAATGCTTCCTAAGATGGAAAATCCTTGTATTTTAGATATAGGCTGTGGGTCCGGCACCCCATCAATCGAATTAGCAAAGCTCAGCGATGGAGAAATCACTGGAATCGATATTGATCAAGCTGCTTTAGATAAATTTAAATTAAAAATTGAAAAAGAGGGTCTCTCAAGTCGTATAAAAATATTCAATCTGTCTGTATATAATACAGACTTCTCAGCGGAGAGTTTTAATCTTATTTGGGATGAAGGAGTATTACACATCCTTAATATCAAGAAGAGTTTAGCAGAAATTAATCGAGTATTAAAACCAAATGGGTTTTTGGTAGTAGGGGAAGGAATAAAATGGATTAAAAATAACTTAAAAGTCTTTACTAAATGCGGTTTTAATCTCATAAATAAGTTTATATTACCAGAGGAATGTTGGTGGAGAGAATATTATTTACCAATGGAAAAAAAAATCAAGGAATTACGTTCTAAATATAAAAAATCTAAAGAGCTTGAAAAATTGAAAGCATATGAAAGGGAAATTAACATGGTTAAGAAAAACCCTAAAGAATTTGATTGTGCATTCTACATTTTTCAAAAAATAAACTATAAAAAATGATGAGTTAGAATATGGATGAGATAAAAGTTGTTGGAGCAAGAATCCATAATTTAAAAAACATAAATGTTAATATCCCGAAGGGAAAGATAATTCTTATCACAGGAATTTCAGGTTCAGGCAAATCGAGCTTGGCATTTGATATTATATTTGATGAGGGGATGAATCGATATCTTCAATCTATCGGCTTTCCCCCTAAATTTGAAGATGAGAAGCCTTTTGATTTAATTGAAGGTCTAAGTCCCACGGTAGCAGTGGAACAACGAACTACACGTGTATTTAATCCACGCTCTACAGTTGGAACTAAAACAGGAATTTATAGTTTACTCAGAATGCTTTATGCTACTGAAGGTATTTTAATATGTCCTATTTGCAAGGAACCCGTTAATGATAATCTGGAGTGCGATTTATGTGGAATGGTTGTAGATAGGAAGCAAATCAAACATTTTTCTTTTAATGAACCTTCTGGTATGTGCTTAGCTTGTAAAGGAAGGGGTTATACTATGAATATTACTGAGGATTTAATCGTTCGAGATAATAATAAAAATTTAATTCAAATAACAAAAGCGGGTTCAGCTGTTTTTGCTGATCAAATTCGTTTTGTGGAACAATTACCAAGATTTTATGATTTTAACATTAAAATTCCATATAAAGACTTACCAGACAATGTAAAACATGTATTTTTATATGGTAGTGGTAAAAAATTACCTTTTGAGTGGGATTCAAAAACTTTTACAGGAATTTTAGAAAGAGAATTTGAAGGAATCATTCCACATGTAAAACGTGCTCTCGCAGAATCAAAAAGCGCCTATAGAAGACAAAAGATTCATAAAAATTTCATGTCAAAGAAAAAATGCGAAGAATGTGATGGTTATCGAATAAATGAACAAGCTAGAGAGATTAAAATCTCAGATAAATATATTGGTGAGTTAGCTATGATGACTATTGATGAATTGATAGAATTTTTGAAGGGTTTAAGTGAACAACATGTAAGAAGCCCACAAGGTAAATCAATGCTAGATAGTTTATTAGAAGGTTTAAAACGCATGATTAATGTTGGTCTCTCATACTTACACTTAAATCGTTCCTTACCTACATTAAGTGGTGGTGAACTTCAACGATTATCTCTCATGACTCATTTAGATGCTGGTCTTGATTCTCTTGTTTATATTTTAGATGAACCCAGTATGAGTTTACATGAACAAGAAAAGGATTCACTAATTAATTTATTAAAACAGTTAAGAGATATTGGAAATAGTGTTATTATAGTTGAGCATGATAAACGTTTTATTGATATTGCTGATGAAATAATTGATATTGGCCCCGGAGCAGGTGTTAATGGAGGTGAAATAGTATATCAAGGTACTTTAGATGGGATCCAAAAAGTTGAAAATTCTCATACAGGTCAATTTTTAGCGAAAAAAATTAAATTACCAGAAAAATCCATTGAGGAATGTAAAATTGTTGATAAGAACACTAAATTCCTGACAATTAGAAGAGCAAAAACAAATAACCTAAAAAATATTACTGTTAAAATCCCTCTGGGGATGATGGTTGGAATTGCTGGTCTTTCTGGATCTGGGAAAAGCTCTCTCATATTAGATACTTTAGTTCCATTGATAACGCCATTTTTTAAAAGAGGTGCTAATCTAACACAAAAAACAACAGATGACAATAATGAAAAGGAAGAAAATGGGGAGGAACTTCTAGAATATTCTGGTGTTATAGAAGGATGGGAAAATATTGATGAAGTTATTGTGGTAAATCAAAAACCAATATCGAGAGTGAGAACTTCTACTCCGTGCTCGTTTATTGGTATCTGGGACAAAATAAGGAATTTATTTGCTAAAACGCCAGAAGCAAAAAAAAGAAAATATAAAGCAGGACACTTTTCTTATAATTCAGATAATGGGAGGTGTCCTTCTTGTAAAGGCACTGGTGAAACAGATTTACAAATTTCATTTCTTAGTAGTTTTACAATCCCTTGTAAAGAATGTAAAGGTTTAAGGTATAAACCAGAAATCTTGGAAATTAAGTATAAAGGTAAAACAATATCAGATGTATTAGAAATGACAGTAAGTGAAGCATTGGATTTGTTTAAATCTCAAACCAGCATTTCAAACATACTTAAGATTCTTGACGAAATTGGTATGGGGTATATCACACTTGGACAACCTGCTCCAACATTAAGTGGCGGAGAAGCACAACGCATTAAACTAGCAAAAGAACTGGGAAAAGCGCGTAAAAGCAATTCTCTATATATCTTAGATGAACCGACTGTTGGGTTATCATTTTATGATGTAGTGAAATTAATACAATTACTAACACAGTTAGTACAAGAAGGAAATAGTGTTGTTATTATTGAACATGACCCTGAAATCTTGTCTTACACAGACTACATTATCGAACTGGGACCTGAGGGAGGACCTAAAGGAGGGGAAATCATCGCTAAGGGTTCTCCAGAAGAGATTAAGCAAATTGTAGTATCAAAAACGGGATCATATTTAATTTAGATTATTAATTAAAGTATAATAAAAATTAGAATTCATAATGAAATGTGAGGAAATCATGAGAAATTCACTACATCATGCTCATTTATTTGCTTCAAATGTTGATGAGAGTATTAATTTTTATAGTGAGATGTTTGAAGCAAAGGTACTGTTTGATTTGGAAATGGCAGGAGCCCGAAATGTAATGATTAAGATAGGTGCATCAAGAATTAACTTCTACGATCAGCCACCTAAAGACCAAGGACGTGGAGCGATCCATCATTTAGGGATCGAATCAGAAGATTTAGAGGCACTGATAGCACACATGAAAAGTAAGGGATTTCAATTTATTAATAAAATAAAAAGTTTAGGTCCATTGAAATACGTAATGGCAGCTGCTCCTGACAATGTGCTTTTAGAACTTTTTGAGGTTGTTAAAGAAAAACTCTCTGAAGACCAATATAAAATGATCTCATCTTTATAATTTTAATTTTGCTAAGTATTATTTTCTTTTTTTTGATTATTTTTATTATTTAACAATTAATTGATACTTCCCACATAACCCGAAAAGATTTTTCACAGTGAGGACAATCTATTTCAGTACTAGTTAAAGGCATCATTATACTTTTCTTCCCATTATAAGAATTAATAATATTTTAAAACAATATACATTATAAATACCTAATATGGAAGAAATAAAAAAGATCATTGACGATTTGGGAATTGTTTCGCTTGAGACAAACATAAAAATTGCTGCAGTCGCAGTTGTATCTGATTCGGGAACTTTAGTTTTCCAGACAGATAATTGGGATCTAACCAATCAAACCAGCATTATATTAAATGTCATTAAAGGAGACAGTTCATTTGTTTTAAGCAATGTAGAATATTCGGTTGTTGAAACTACTACTGAAGGAATTGTTGGAACCAACGATGGTGGGATGGGGCATGTAATATTCGTTCCTTTTCAAGGAGGCGTGCTTGTATCATATGCCATGCCTCAAGCAGATCCACCCAAAGCTCTATCATTTCTTAAAACCTTTGCGATGAGATTGAATGGAAAGGTATAATTGAAGAGTTTGCGCAATCTTAGAAGTCGTTAAGGCAGGTGGGATCGAAGATATAGGGTTACGTACAATATAGTATCTAAAAATAATTTATTTATTATTTTTTATTTTATTATAAAAATCAAGAATTATTTGTTGCCGATCTTCTGCCATCTTTCGAGTAATATCTAAATGCAATAAATCCTTTAATTTCAAAATCTTTTTCTCTAAATGCTCTATAACTTGTGGAATTCCACCCTGTTTTTTTAAAGTAAAAGCTATTGTTCTATATATACCGATTGCTCCAAGGGCATCTAATTTATCAGCATCAGACAAGATTTTTGCTTCGAGTGTTTCTGGGACTATGTTATTTGAGAAAGAATGTGCTCGAATACAATGAATGATATTATCAACTTCTTCTTGAGAAAGTTTAAAATCATAAGAGTTTAAGAAGTTGGAAGCCATCTCTGCAGATAATTCAGCATGATTCTTACTAGAAGTTGTTTCATTTTTATTTTTTCTACCAATATCATGTAGTAATGCAGCAATTTCAAGTATTAATAAATTAACATCCAACTTTTTACCAATTTGCAAAGATAACTCATAAACACGTTCAGTATGAGAATATCCGTGAATATCATCTTTCCCAGAGTGTTCAATTGCATATTTTCTTACAAGTGATACTACTCCTTTTTCTAACATAAATTTCTACCAACGATTATTTGTTGATACCTTTAAAGGATTTTCTTAATTCTTTAAATTTTACATCTTCCATCTCTATTATCTAAAATTATTTCTTAATTACTTGATTATTTTCCATTAAAAGGAACCTTCTCTATAATAAAGATTGGTTCTACCATTTCTTTTAAAATATCATATGATTCTGCCCATAGAAAAAATAATTTATTTTTTATTGGGATTATTACAGCTTTCCAAATATCAAGTGAATCATTAAGGAGAATTTCTTTTTCATTAATTTCAATACTCTCCTGAAGGTGTTTAGATTCTTTAGCTAAATGTCCCCCAATATCTCTCTTTTTCCAATATGATCTTATTCCCTTTATAACTTCATCGAAGAATTTTGAATTTTTCAAATCCTCAAGTTTAACCTTTAAATTAAAGCCAGGATAAGTTTTATTAAAGAATTTCATCTTTTTATCTTCAAGTTTGTATTCTTGAATGTCACTAAAATACGATACAACCTCGTGCGTTTTATTTTTTAATCCTTTTATAAAGAATTGAAGTGAAGTTGTATCATTTTCAATATCATTTTCAAATAAAAACAAGTGAAAGCTATTTTCTTTAAGAAATTTAGATTTTGGTGAATATAACATACACTCATAAACAGTATATTCAAATAATGGGACTTCTTTTTTAACTAAATATGAAGTTATTTTCCATCCTTTTTCAACTAGGGGTTTCAAGTAAGGTTGAATAAGATCATCTACTTCATCTAAAGTATATTCCATGCCCTCCTGATAAATAATATTAAAAAAATCAGAATATTTTTCTTTTAATTTTTGTAGCTTATCAATTTCTTTTTCTTTTTCTGAGATAATTTTATCAAAATATTCCTCTGGTTTATTGGCTATAAAAAGTGTTACTTTTTTAGTTTCTTTACTCTGATCACCTTCACGTACACATCCAAGTTTTATTAATTTCCGCAAGATAGAATAGATAGTAGTTCTTTTAAGAAAGGGAGTAAAATGATGATCTAAATCGAAGACTGTAGCGCCTTTTTGACCTAATTTGATAAGAGCAAAATATACTGAAGATTCATTATAATTTAATCCTGATTTTTCTAATGCTTGTATAAATTCTTCTTCTTTAGTTATACCGGGCATTAATTATTTTATAGTTTTTATTTTATTTAAATAATGTGTCGAATTGTCATCGACACAATAAAATTTATATATTGTTGATTTGTTATAGTCACATAAAATG
>JAUWHL010000196.1 GCA_030605895.1 Promethearchaeota archaeon
AATCATCATTTTGTTTTTTTTCATATTTTTGTATTAAAATTTTTGATCTAAATTTTTTATAACAAATTGTTAAAAATATTATGGGGGAAGTTAAATAAAATATTATGCTTATGATCAATTTCTTATACTAAGACTTAACAAAATATCCTTCATTATTAAAAAAATTAATCTTTCGAATTATGTCTCCTTATCTAATAAAAGATAAATTTTACGCTTTTTTTGGCTATTTGGATTATCTATTATGAAATGCCCTTTAAAAGCTGTGTATTCTGCTATAATTTTACCGATATTTTCTAAAATTTTCTTGCTTTTAGGGTAAAATTGAATAATAATTCGGGAATCAGGCTTTAAGATCTGAAAAAAGGATTTAGACAAATTTATTAACATATTTTTCATTTGTTCATTATTAATGTCTCTATATATCCATTGTAATGCTGAAATAGAGATAATAGCATCAAAAGTGTTTGGTTTAAATGGGGGAAAACACATATCTGATATAATTGGATTTAATTCTTTTATATCATAATAATTTAAGAATGATGAAATAAGATCAATAGCCACTGCTTTATATCCTATCTCATTTAAATACATCGCAGTAAATCCAGGGCCACTACCAGCGTCTAAGATTAATGCATCGTTTTTTTTAAGCTTTAAAAGTTCTAAAGCTCTGATCGTAATTTTTTCTTGCATTTTCACAATACTTTTAGAGGATGCATATTGTTCTAGGGTTTCTCCTTTGAAGTAATCTGAGACTTTGCTATATATCTCTTCTGGTCTTTTCCTTTTAACATTAAAATCGTAATTATTACTCAAATTCTATTAAATTTTACTATTTTACTCAGCTATTCAACGCTGAAATTAAATTTTCACTAATAAATCAAAAATTTTATTAAATTTTAAATATTTATAATTTCATTCAACTAATATTCTTTAAAATTTATTATATGTAAAGTGATTTTTCGTGTCGGAGAAAGAAGAAAAGCAAATAGTTAGAAAAGCTACACTAAATCTTAGAAGAAAATACGGAAGAACAAAGCTAATAAATGTTGTTGAGAGAGATGCTTTTATTCCTAAAAAACTTGAAAAAGAAATAAAGGAATCGATCTTGAAAAAGAAAACCATTTTAGCAACGGATATTGCTATGAGGTATGATATAAGAGTATCGACAGTAAAATTACTTTTAAAGCAATATGAAGAAGAAGGCTTAATCAAATTGTTTGATCCATCCTTAAAATTAAGGATTTATATTCCTTCATCTTAAAAGTAAAATTTTTTGCTTATTATCTTTTATTCTTAAAATAATCATACAATTTGATTTCATTGATTTAGAAAGAAAATAAATTTATATACATAAGGTTTTAAGATCATTAAGGTAACTTATGAAAAGAAACTAACATATTTTACTTTACTTGGAGCAGATGTAGCCTAGCTGGTAAGACGCCGGCCTCGAGCGTCATTAATGATGATCAAGAAAGCCGGTGCGCGTAAGCGCGCGGGGGTTCGATTCCCTCCATCTGCGTTTTCTCTACAATTTACTGAATTATCTGCAGAATTAAATTCTCCATTTGAGGTTTAGCAGCTTCAATTTTGTCTAAAAGTGTAATTGTTTTTCCCAAATCTGCTTTGTCCTCTTCAACTATGAATAATAAAAAGAAATCCATTTTCCCAAAACTAAGAACTTCAATTATACCTGAAAATCGCTCTCCACTATCGAATTTATCAGAAAATTCTAATAAATTTCTATTCTCAACAACAACTCGTTTTTGCAATTCAATATACTTTTCATAAATCTTTAGTTTCTCCTTTAAGTGAAGATGAGGGCGGTAGTATTCTCCGATCGTAATACCTTTAAAATCAAACAAAGCAATTAAAATGGAGTTATAGTTTTTACTGATTTCAGAAAATAATTGAGATACCATCTCCACTTTTTCAAATATCATTGATAATCCGCTTGAAAAAGCATCCATAATAGACTTTATATCGAAAATTGTTGTTTCAAAGAAAAAGATATCAAAAGCATTTGAGTATCTTGTTAAAGCTTGCTTTAATGTAAGAATTCGTTTATTGATCTCTCTATCCTCTATAAGTTGAGGGTCGAATTTATGAAATAGAACACATATTGGAACATCCTCTTGCTCTTCCTTGAAAAAAAGTAAGATTTCCTCTAAATAATCTATAGATTCAATATAACGGTTAAAATCTTGAGCATCTATAACATAGAATAATAAATCTGTTCCCATTAGATATTTTTCTGGATGTTTTAAATATTCTTCCCTATATTGTTTCTGACCGCCAAAATCCATCCTTGTAAATTCTATGCCTAAAAATCTGAAAGAATCACGAGCAATTCTTCTTGTAGGTGTTAATTTAGTAATCTCTTCTTCAAAACCGAAACGTTTCGTGATTGCTGTTATGATACTGGTCTTCCCGGCATTATCGAGGCCCATAACCCCTATTTTCCGTGTTGTAATAAATATTCACCAAATTTAGATTTTATTTAGTTTTTAATGAAGCGTCTTCTAAATTATTCAATATTAAAAACTCTTAATAAATAATAGCTTTTAGTAAAAAAAATATGATGATATTAATATTTAAGCTTAACGTTTAAAAAAGCAATCTTTTTAGCCACCTGCTAATGCATAAGACAGATAAAGTTTATCCCCATCTTTAAGGCGTGTTTTGTAATTTTTAAGATATTTAATGTTTCGCCCGTTCAATAATATAAGAATGTGAGAAATAAATTTTTTTTTGTTTTTATTCAATAATTCAGCATCAAGTTTATCTTTATTTTCCTTTAGAAATTGAGATATAATATCTCCAACAGTCTTTCCTTCATAATCTATCGATTTTTTATTAATTCTAAGTTGAAAAATATTTAATAAGTGTAATTTCACGTTAGCCATAGAAAGACCCTTAAAATACTAGAAATCTCATAATAATTATTTATTTAAAGCGTATTCATTATTTTTATTAAAAAAATATGAAATATAAGTTTATTTTTTATTGAAAATAGATGAAATACTAAACTTAGAGTATTTTTCGGATTTGTTGCTTTCCAATTATATAAATATGGTTATATTATAATTGCCTACGATTTTTACTTGACCAGTTTTTAAGTTATATTCCTTTAATACCACATTACCTTTTTTATAAATTTCAAT
>JAUWHL010000206.1 GCA_030605895.1 Promethearchaeota archaeon
CTCATTATGCGGGGTGTATAAGTTCTGCTCAAGAAAATTATTTATGTATCTCAAAGCAAGAAACTGGTGCTAAATGTCTTGATTGGACTATACAACAAATGTTTAAAAGTGAGATGGAGAGATTTGAAGGAAGTTCTAATGAGTTATACTCATATTTAGATTCACTTATCGAAAAAGCTGAAGTTGGTTCCAAAAATCTTATTTATACACCTTGGATGTATGGTGAAAGGAGTCCTATAAATAATCCAAATGTTCGAGGAGGTTTCTATAATCTGAGTCTTGAGCATACAAGAGATGACATTTTGAGATCGGTTTATGAGGGGGTCGCTTATAATATCAAATGGGCCTTAATTTATATAGAAAAATTAGTAGGTAAATCTACTGAGATTAATTGCATTGGAGGAGGAGCAAAATCTGATGTATGGTGCCAGATTCTATCAGATGTACTTGAACGAAAAATTATTCAGATGGAGGCACCAGATTTGGCTGCTGCTAAAGGTTCTGCTATAATTTCAATGGTTGGATTAAAAATTTTAAATGAGTTTTCCGCTGCTATACCATTAATTAAAGTTAATAAAGTTTTTACCCCCAATCCAGAAAATAAAAAAATTTATGATAAGCTCTTTAATGAATATGTAAATATCTATAAACGAAATAAAAAAATGTTTAAGAACCTAAATCTCTAAAATAGGATTTGAAGAACGGCAATTCTTCTTTAATATCCTTAGTTTTTTCAATTTCCTTATCATGTTTAATAATTTTAGTGACAGCCTCATTAACAATTTCAATGTCCTGATATGCCTTAGGGTTCTCATAAGTTTGATTTTCTACATTTCCTTCCCAAGGCTTTAATTTTGGTATAGATTCAATGTATCTTAAATTCCACTTAATTGATTCTTTGTATTCTTCAGTTAAGGGTTTCAAATTAACTTCATTCCATCTTTGAATAACCCAGGGAGCATATTCATGGAGTTTGTCGAAATCAAATTCCAGATCATTTTTCCATTCATATTGATGATCCCAATTTCCAATAGCAATATAATTTTCAAATCCCAATCGTTCAGAAGGGAAATATTTCCAAGAGGCTCGATTTATATTTTCATCTCTAAAAGGTCGTCCTTCAGCATATTGAAAGAAATATCCTAACTTTTCTACATCAATATGAATTTCTTGGTTGATTTTCAAATAAACCTCAATTTGTGTAATATCTATTTTACTTTTAATTATCTCTTCTTGATATAACTTAAAAATCACATTCATAGCTTTATTTGGGTGGCATTTTCCAGTAAAAATGGGATAATATGTAAAACAATAATACTCATAAATACCCTCAGATTTACCTTTATAAATTTCAACCCAACACTCTATTGGCTTAATATAAACATTAGATTTAATGACATTGATAATTAATAATACATCAGCGATTACTGATATAATTATAACCATAATAAATATTATCAAATTGAAGTAAATAGTTGCCAAGAAGTACGTGAGTGAAATATAGATAAGTAAAAAACCAGCAATGAAAAAGAAAGCAATTAAGGAGTTATAGGCTTCATGTTCTTTATCTTTTTTTGAATATAATATCTCTGGAGCATTATTGATTACAATTTCATTCCCAAAATTATTTATGAATTGTTGAAAATCCACCTTATTCCATTCAGAACTAGACATTATAAAAACAAATAAATTTCTACTTATAAAAATTTGATTTGATCTGATTAAAATATTAGTGTTTTTTAAATTCTATCAATTGAGTAGATAAATAATTAATTTTATACTCCTTGTAATTTTTAATTGAGAGTGTTCATTATAGGTAATGACACTATTTATGGTAGATTTCGAAGAATTTTTACATTTTATAAAGTCTCAAGATTATTATAATGATCAAATATACCATATTGAGCATATTCCAGCTCAAAACGCCCGTTTTGGCGCTTTAGATAATCCCCTTAGAAAACGCCTTCAACGCTGGTTAGATATAAACAATGTTAAACTTTGGAGCCATCAAGCAGATGCTATCAATAAAATTCGTGAAGGAAAAAATACTGTAATTGTAACATCTACGGCCTCTGGTAAATCTCTTTGTTATAATCTCCCTGTTTTACAATCGATTTTAGAAGATCCTAAGACTACAGCACTTTATATCTTTCCTACAAAGGCATTAGCTAGAGATCAATTTAGTGTTCTATCAAAAATGCTTGAAGAAACTAATATAAAGCAAAATAGAATTGGTGTATATGATGGTGATGTGGAGCCTAATGAAAAAAGGCAGATTCTAGCTAATGCAAATATTATAATTACCAATCCTTATGGTTTACATTTTTATTTACCTTGGTTTAAACAAAAATGGATTCGTATTTGTAAAAATCTGAAATATATTGTCTTAGACGAGATCCACATCTATAGAGGAATTTTTGGATCTAATTTTGCTCTTCTGCTCAGACGATTGAAAAGAATGCTTGAGGTTTACAATATAAAACCTTTATGGATTTTATCAAGCGCTACAATTTTTAATCCTAAAGATTTCGTTGAAAAATTAGTAGGAGAAGATTTTATAGTTATTGATAACGATAATTCTCCCTCTGGAGCTAAAAATGTGATTCTATGGGATTTGCCCTACGATAATATATCTAAGAAATATCGTTCAAGTCATCAAGAAACAAAAAATTTATTCGTGAGCCATTTGAGTAAAGGGATTCAAACATTAACTTTCACACTTTCAAGAAAAATGGCAGAATTACAAACTATATGGACCAGAAACGCTTTACCTTCATTGAAAAACAAAATTTTCAGTTATCGCGCAGGAATTAGTAAAAAAAAAAGGAGAGAGATTGAGAAGAATTTTAAACAAAAGAATATCCTAGGAATTAGCTCCACTAATGCATTAGAACTAGGAATCGATATAGGATCTTTAGATGCGACTATTAGTTCTGGTTTCCCCGGAACGCTCTCAAGTTTCAGGCAACAAATCGGCCGTTCTGGTAGAGGAACTGATCTTTCTATCTCAACGCTTATACCAATGCAAAATCCTTTAGATCTCTTCTATATCCATAACCCCGATAAATTATTTGGCCCTAATCAAGAAAAAGTTCTAATCACTTTGAAAAACAAGTATATCCTAAAAAACCATATTTGCTGTGCAAGTAAAGAAAAACCAATAAGGTTAGATGAATATAATAAATTTGGAATCCAAGAAACGGATGTATTTGTTGAATACTTGGAGGAATTAATTTCAGAATCCTTATTAATGAAAAGAGGAGATCGTTATTATTGGAATAGCGATTTCTTTCCTAATGAAAAGTATGGCTTAAATGATCTTTCGAATCGAAGTTATAAAGTCTTGCTAAGAACTAATTCAACTGAAAATTTTTTAACAATTGAAGATGAAAGTTTCGTTTTCCGTGACCTTCACGAGGGAGCTGTTTATCTGTATGAAGCAGAGACCTATATAGTAGAGGAACTCGATTTAAATGAGAAGTTAGTATATTTGAAAAGAGCAAATGTCGATTTTTATACTCAATCCTTAAAACATACGAATATTACTCCTCTTGAAATTATTTCAGAGAGCAAAATAGGTCCAAACAAAGAGATTAAAGCCTTTTTCGGAAATGTGAAAGTAGAACATCAATATTACTCTTATAAAGTTATTGATACTATAAATCAAGAAATTCGCTCACGGCATCCATTGGAAGATATTCCTCTTATTGAATTTGAAAGCCAGGCGCTCTGGTACTTAATTCCTTTTGAAAACCAAAAAGAGATAGAGTCTAAAGGGTATTTAATAGGTGATTGCATACATGCTATTGAACATGCTATGATAGCTATAGCTCCCACATTAGCTCAAATTTCTCGATGGGATTTAGGTGGCGTCTCAATCGATTTCGATCCCATTAAGCAACAACCCATCATTTATATTTATGATGCTTATAGAGGTGGCATTGGAATTTCAGAATTATTATATCAAAAGTTAGATGAATTATTTTCTTTATCATTTGAATTAATAGATACATGCAACTGCCTTGAGGGTTGTGGAGGATGTATTTATTCACCTAAATGTGGCAATCAAAACCAACATCTATCAAAAGAAGGAGCTCGTAAACTTTTAAAAAAGTTACTTGAAGGTACTAAAAAAGAATTAACAAAAAAATAGTATATAAGATCCCTTAGATAAAAAGGGAGTTATGTTATTCTTAAAGAAATTTCTTGGATTTAAAATCGTTAGTAATTCTTGGAAATTTGAATTGAATGTAAAATTTTTAAAGACTAAAATTATAATTATACATAACACCAGATAAAAACCTATAAAATTAGGGTTAATATATATAATTATCAGGTATTTGGGTTGTCATACACTTCCACGTTCAAGATTGTAATCTTCGGAGATAGCCAAACTGGCAAAACAACGTTAACTCATCGATTTTTAACAAATTTGTTTAAAGAGGACATAACAATGACACTTGGAGTGGACTTTCATCTGAAAGCTATTGAATTAGATGGAGAGTTGGTAAAACTTCAAATTTGGGATTTTGCTGGAGAGGAACGATTTAGATTTCTATTTCCCTCTTATATTAGAGGTGCAAATGCAGCAATTTTTATGTATGATATTACAAATTATGGTTCACTTGCTCATGTTGATGATTGGTTTGAAATAGTAGAAAAAGAAATTGATTATAAATTACCTATTGTTTTTGTTGGTGGAAAAACGGATTTAATCCATTTAAAGGAAATTTCGACTAGAAAGGCGATGGATATAGCAGGGAGTAAAGGTGCAGATGGATTTATCGAGTGTAGTTCTAGAACCGGCGAAAATATTCCTAAAATTTTTTCATTACTAACAAAATTAATTCTTAGAAATAGAGATTCACGAGAAACCTAACTTTTTATGTTCTATTTATAACGACATAAATAATTTCGTAAAATTTTAAGTTTAAGAAGATTAACTTATAGAATTTAATAGGAGGTATTTTTATAAAAATAATTTTTTTTATAATTAATTTCCATACCATCTGCTAAACTTAGAAAATTTTATGTTTTAAATGTATCCCTTACCCTTAAAAAAGAGATTATTCGAAAATTTTCAGAGTAATAATTTAAAATTTGATATTATTCTCTGAAATGTTATATGTAAATTGAAATACTTTTAAAATTGGTCTTGAATATGAAATAATCAAAAACTGGTTGACCCCCCCTCTGTTATCATTAAATTTCATTAAAAATCAAAAATATTTTTAACTAACGTTAGATATGCTCTTTTATTATATAGCAATATAAATAAATTTGAAAAAGTTAAGATAGTGTTCAGTTTGAAATGGTGGGTTATTTTAATTTATACCGTATATATACTTATTCTACTTATATATTTCTCAATCTATCTAAAAATAAAAACAGGTGAAGGGTTAGGTGTTAAAAGGGAGATGCCTCCTCTTTTCATATGGATTTTTCTATTAGGAATTATTGGAACATGGATCATTATATTAATTCCTATAATTTATCTCTTCTATCCAGATATTGTAGATATTACATATCAAATTTCTATTATTCAGAATCTTCCTTTTGAGATACTTGGAGTAATTCTTATCATATTAGGGGCTATCCTAACAACGATCGCTATGTTCCAATTAGGAATTTCAGCTCGTATATACATCCCTAAACAAAAAACTAAGTTAATTACATCTGGAGTTTATCAATTTTGCCGAAATCCAGCCCATATTGGTATGTATTTAAGCTTTTTTGGATTATTTTTTCTTTTACCGTCGCACTTTTATCTTATAGGGCTTTGCCTTTTTCTTATGTATCAGCATTTTAGAATAGTGCAAGAAGAGAAATTTTTAGAAAAAACTTTTGGAGATGAATATAAAAACTATATGCATAAAGTTGGGAGATATATACCAAAAATCCGCAAAAATCCGAAGGAGAATGATGGTAATTTCTCAATTTAATGGAAAAAAGAATAGTAGAACTAAGGGATTGGATAATTTTTGAGTGAAAGAGTAAAAAAAAGTCTACTATTAAAAAAGAAATAATCGAGAATTCACTAAATCTAAATTAAAAATTCATTTTTTATTTATCTTTTTTATTATTTTATTTTCTTAATTAGGATTTTAAAAACAAAATATTATGATTCATTAAAAAAACTTTTTTAAAACAAGGTAATCCAATATTAAATATGAAAGCGTTAAATGATCTTAAATGGAGTGATCTAGTATCTCCAACAATGACTCCAGAAAAATACTTAAAAATTTATAAAGATACAATTAAAAAAGTCTATGAAAAGTATGAACCAAAGTCGGTTATTCTTGATAAAATTAAAGACTTGCTTAAGAGTAAAAAAGAAAAACTTCACATAATTGCTTTAGGTGCTGATTGGTGTCCAGATTGTTCTAGAAATGTACCTAGAATGATAAAAATAGTAAAACAAAGCAATACTCAAGATGTTGAATTGAAGATTTTGTACGGCATCATGGTAAATGCTTTACATAAACCAGGAGAAACCATCTGGCACAAAAAACGTTCACCACCCGAAGCAATTGATCCAAAGTTTGATTTGAAGGCTATACCAACTTTTTATTTCTTTAACGAAGCTGGTGAATATATTGGTGTCATAGTAGAAAATCCAAAGTGGACTTCAACTCTCGAAGAAGAAATCGTGGAGATTTTAGAAAGAAATATGTAAAACCTCTGTAAAATAATATCTCATTTTTTCATATCTTTTTTTTATCATCCAATAGTCGTTTAGAGGTTATTTTAAAAGCATCAAGATTTAAATTCTTAATAAGCTATAATAATTTTATGTCGAATTTAAAAGTAAAAAAAGTAATAATTTTCAAACATGGAGTTTCTTATTACATTCTTGAGGGTATATTAGAAGGTTCTGGTAAATTTGAGCTTGAATTTAAGATTGATGAGATGAATGATGTATTAAAATCATTATTTGTATTGGATACAAGTAAAAAAGGATATATATCATCAATTTCTTACGATGCTGCATTAGAAACGAGTCAATTGCTAAAATCTATCATGTTAAATATCCCTGATAGAGATTCTTTCTCTTCTCTTATAACACAGATTAAGGGGGCTGATGTTAATATCACAATTGGAGGGGCTAAAAAAGTATCGGGAAAGATAATGGGGATCGAATATATAGAAAAATTAAGCAAAAATGAAAAAACTATTGAGAAATATTTAGTACTTCTTCAAGATAATGACGTAATCTCGGAATATAACTTTTCAGAAATTCGTTCTTTAGATATATTGAATGAAGAGATTAAAAAAGATTTGAAATTTTTCTTAGATACTGTAATTGCGGGAAAAAAGAAAGATGCTAAAAAAATCATAATAAATTCTGAATCTGGTGGAGATGATGAAATTGAAAAAAATATTTATGTATCCTATATTCGTGAAAGTCCTATCTGGAAAACATCGTATCGATTAATTATGAGTAAACAACAAGCATTGGAGCAAAAATGTTTACTTTCCGGTTGGAGCCTTATTGAAAATACCACTAATCAAGATTGGGAAGATATTGAGTTATCATTAGTTGCGGGAATGCCAGTCACATTTATTTATGAATTCTATAGACCTATTTTCATTCAGAGACCAGTAATACAACCACCTAGAATTTTGAGTGCCAGACCCACAGAGATTGAAGAAGGGTTAGAAATGGAAAAATTTAAAGATTATGCAATGGCAGAAATGGAAGCAAAACCAATGGCTATGAAAAAGAGAGCTAAAGCCATGAGAACAGGAGCACGCCCACCTCCTGTACCTGCGGGTGGAACAGGTTATAT